>DATLVV010000001.1:0-7538 GCA_035577165.1 Steroidobacteraceae bacterium
GGCTTGATTCCGAGCCGATCGCGGGCGAGCAGCAGGCGCCGCCTGTGCCGGTCCCAGACGCCAAAGGCAAACATGCCGACCAATCGTTCCAGGCAAGCGCCGCCGTGCCTTGCCAGAAGATGCACCAATACCTCGGTATCGCCGGTTGAATGCCAAGGTCCCGGGAGCGAGGCGCGCAATTGCGGATGGTTGTAGATTTCTCCGTTGTAGGTCAGTACTTGGGATTCGAACTCCATGGGTTGGTGCCCGCCCTCGGACAAATCCAAAATGGCCAGGCGGCGGTGAGCCAAGGCAACTCCCGGCTCACCCCACGCCCCTTCGCCGTCGGGCCCGCGATGGCGCAGACGCCGCGCCATCCCGCCTGCAATTTCAACACTTGCCCGTGAACCGATAATCCCGGCTATTCCGCACATGGCCGGCAGTCTAGCGCGGCCGAGTCGCGATGTACCGCTAGCCATCGGCCGGCGGTTCGTTTAGGGTTCATCCTGGAGCTTTAATACATGGCAACACCCGCCGATCAACGACTGCTGGAACTTCTGGATAAATGGCTCAAGAGCCTTGAGCTGCATGCCAGGTACTCCTCGCTCGATGAGGACAGCTATTGGAAAATACAGGAGTGGGTGGAGCATCAGCGGCCCAGCCGGTGGATCGTCGATCTAGCGATGCAAAAAACCGTTGCGCTGCGAACCCATGTCGAAGAGCGCATGAAAAGCGGCGACGCCAAGTATTCGGACTCGCTTGAACTCATGATCTTTCTGGCCAACCTGGTGGGATCCGATCACATCGAGCGGTTCATCCCCCTGGCGGCGGCGGAGAACGAGCGCGCGGTGCAGGCCGATCGCGCCGACGCCGCTTCGGCCAGCGGGGCGACGGCGACGCGAGAAATGCCGACGTTCCTCGCCGCCAAACGCGCGCCGCCGCCTCCCGGGAACCCGCAGGTTGCACGCACCGAACGCAAGGCAGCGGCACCCGTCAAGCCGGCGGCAAAACCCGCGAACAAGCAACCGGCAAGGCTCGCGGCCTCCGCCAAGCCGGCGCCGCTCAAAGCGGCCGCCGCCAAGCCTGCGGGCAGAGGCGGCGCCAAAGCCGGGACCGGCGCAGCGGCCGACCGCGACGGCTCCGCGGATGTCGCGCGCGCGCAAGTCATTGCCGATGCGGCTCGATTGGTACAATGGGGACGCAAGTGGTACGAGTTGCCCGAGCTCATCGCGCGCATGGCGGACCGCCCGTCACTGCCCGAAGTACGGCGTATACTCAAAGAGAACAAATCGGCCATCGACGAGAAGGCCGGAGCATCCAGGCGCTGACGGCTCATCCCGCGACCAGCGCAAGAAATTTTGAACCTCCTCCGCAGATGTACGCTCAAAGGCGCCCATGATCACGACGAATAATCTCTCGAAACGTTACGGCGACAAACTGGCCGTCGATGACTTGACCTTCACGGTGGCTCCCGGCGAGGTGCTGGGATTCTTGGGCGCCAACGGCGCAGGCAAATCCACCACCATGCGCATGATCGCCGGATTCATTGCACCCTCCGCCGGCCGGGTTTCGGTCTGCGGTCACGATATCGAGAGCGCGCCGGTGGCCGCCAAGGCCTGCATGGGTTATCTCCCGGAAGGCGCTCCCAGCTACGGCGAAATGACCGTGGCCGAGTTCCTGGATTTCGTCGCCGACGTGCGCGGCCTCACCGGCGAGCGGAGGCGTGTTCGCCGCGCCGTCGTCATCGACCGGCTTGGACTTGCGCCGGTGATCCGGCAAGTCGTCGAAACCCTGTCCAAGGGTTTTCGCCGCCGTGTCGGTCTGGCACAGGCGTTGATTCACGATCCGCAGGTCTTGATTCTGGACGAGCCGACCGACGGGCTCGACCCCAATCAGAAGCATGAGGTCCGTCGTTTGATCAACGAATTGAGCAAGGACAAACTCGTGATCGTTTCCACCCACATCTTGGAGGAGGTCCACGAGGTGTGCACCCGCGCCATCATCATCGCGAACGGCCGCATCGTCGCCGATGAGACCCCCACCGCGCTCGAAGCGCGCTCCCGCTACCATCATGCCGTCAGCCTGCGTTTCGAGAAGCCCGCCGAACTCGAGGCGGCGCGCCGCGAGATTGCCCTGCTTGCGGAGGTTGCCGAAGTCGAAGCCGATGCGCGCGAGCTGCGGCTCACCGCCGTGCCGAAACGAGGCGCGAATGCCTTGACCGCGGTGAGCTCGATCATCACCAAGAACAACTGGGACGTGCCCGAGCTGCACCTGGAACCGGGCCGGCTCGACGAAGTATTTCGCTCCCTGACTCAGACGCCGCTCGCGCCCAAGGCCGATGCCGCGCAAGGAGCCGGCGCGTGAACCAGGTGTTGGTAATTTTCCGGCGCGAACTGCGCAGCTATTTCGCGACCCCCCTGGCCTACGTGTTCATCGTGATTTTCCTGGGGATGGCCGCGGTGTTCACTTTCCAGGTCGGCGGCTTCTTCGAACGTGGCCAGGCGGATCTGCAGCCGTTCTTCCGCTGGCATCCTTGGCTGTATCTGGTGTTGATCCCGGCCATTTCGATGCGTTTATGGGCCGAGGAGCGCAACAGCGGCAGCATCGAGTTGCTGATGACGCTGCCCGTCACCCTGGGACAGGCGGTGGTGGGTAAATTCCTCGCCGCCTGGTGCTTTGCCGGAATTGCCCTGTTGCTGACTTTTCCGATCTGGATCACCGTCAACTACCTGGGATCTCCGGACAATGGCGCCATCCTTGCCGCCTACCTCGGCAGTTTGCTGATGGCGGGCGGCTTTTTGTCGATCGGCATGTGCCTCTCCGCGGCCACCCGCAATCAGGTGGTGGCATTCATCACTGCGGCGCTGGTCGGGTTCGTATTCCTGCTCGCCGGATTTCCGCTGGTGCTTGACTTCGTGCGTGGCGTGCTGCCGCAGGCCATCGTGGATGCGATCGCCTCGTTGAGCTTCTTCACGCACTTCGAAGCGATCTCCAAGGGGGTCATCGATCTACGCGATCTCGTGTACTTCGGCGCGTTGATCGGTTTTTGGTTGGCCGCCACGGCCTTGGTACTCGACATGAAGAAGGCGGAATAGGCGTGAGCAGTCGCTGGAAAAAAATGGGATTTGGGGTCGGCGGCCTGATTGCGCTCGCCGTGCTGTTCCTGGGCGTCGTGATGCTGTCGAACATCGGGCTTCGCGGCATGCGCGTGGACCTCACGCAGAACAAGCTCTACACCTTGAGCCGCGGCACGCAGCAGGTGCTGGCCGAGCTCAAGGAACCGGTCAATCTCTATTTCTATTTCTCACGGCAGGCGGCCGCCAAGCAGGCTCCCCTGGTGATGCCCTACGCCAACCGCGTGCGCGAGTTTCTGGAGGAGCTGGCGGCCCGTTCCGGCGGCAAAATTCACCTGCGCGTCGTCGATCCGCAGCCGTTCTCGGAGGAGGAGGACCGCGCCGCGGAGTACGGTCTGCAATCGCTGCAGGCCGGCGGCGGCGATGCACTCTATTTTGGATTGGCAGGCACAAATTCCACCGACGGCCGCGCCGCGATCTCGAACTTCCAGGCAGATCGCGAGGAATTTCTGGAGTACGACGTGGCAAAACTCATCAATGAGCTGGGCACGCCGAAGAAGCCGGTGATCGGACTGATGGGCTCGTTGGGGCTGCAGGGGCAGTTCAACCCGATGACGGGCCAGATGGGCGAGCCCTGGCCCATCCTCACTCAACTGCAGGATCTGTTCAGCATTCGTACGCTGACGGCGGACGTCGATCACATCGACAAAGACGTCGATGTTCTGATGCTGGTTCACCCGAAGAGCCTGGCCCCGAAGACCCTGTACGCCATCGATCAGTTCGTGATGCGCGGCGGCAGAATATTGTTGTTCGTCGATCCCAATTCCGGCGCGGACACCAGCGGCCAGGATCCATCGAACCCCCTCGCCGGCGCGATGGCCGACCATTCTTCGGATCTCGCGCCGCTGCTCGCGGCCTGGGGCGTCGACTACGACGCGACCAAGGTCATCGGCGACCTGGAGCGTGGGCTCGAGGTTCGCACCAGCATGCAGTCGCCGCCGGTCCGCCACATCGGGATTCTCGGCCTCGCTCGCCGCGACATGAATCAAAGCGACGTGGTGACGGCGTCGCTCGAAAAAATCAATCTCGCGACGGCCGGTGCGCTCGCCGCGCATCCCGGCGCCAAAACGACCTTCGAACCGTTGTTGCTGAGTTCGGCCGGTGCCGAGCCCATGCCCGCGCAACGCTTCAACGCACTCACGGATCCGACGACGCTGCGCGATGGCTTCAAACCCACCGGGGTGCGTTATGCGCTGGCCGCGCGCGTCACCGGACCCGTTGAATCAGCCTTTCCTCAGGGTCCGCCGCCGGAGCAGAAGCCCGCCGCGGGCCCCCCTGCGGCGCACCTGGCGAAGACCAGCGCGCCCGCCAACATCGTCATCGTCGCGGATACGGATCTCTTGATGGACTACATGTGGGTGCAGACGCGCGAGCTGTTCGGTCAGCGGGTCGCACAGGCATTTGCCAACAATGGCGATCTGGTCGCCAACATTCTCGATAACCTGAGCGGCAGCAGCGCCTTGATCAGCGTCCGCGGACGGGCAAGCTTCTCGCGGCCTTTCGAGCGCGTGGAAGCGCTCAAGCGGCAAGCCGATGACCGTTTGCGCGGCAAGGCCTTGGAGCTGCAATCCGAACTGCAGCAAACCGAAACCAAGTTGACCGAGCTGCAAAGCAAGCGCAACGATCAGTCCTCCGTCATGCTGTCGCCCGAACAAGAGTCGGAGCTCAAGCGATTCGTCGCCGAGAAAGCCCGCGTGCGCAAGGAACTGCGCGAGACTCAACGCGGCCTGGATGTGGATATCAACCGCCTGAATACCTGGCTGAAAGTCATCAATATCGCCATTGCGCCGCTGCTGGTCGCGGTGTCGGGAGTGGTCATTCTGTCGCTGCGCCGCCGCCGCAGAGCGGCCGCCACGGACGCGACATGAGCCGGCAGCGATTCATCTCGCTGGTCGTCGCCGCGCTGCTGGCGATTTCGGGAGCGTTGTACTTGAGCACGCAGCGCAATCTGCAGCGGGACCCGCGCGGTGTCGCGCTGCTGCCATATCTCGCGAATGAGCTGAACACGGTCAGCACCCTGAGCATTCGCAAAGGCGGCGCCGCTGCCGCAGTCACCGTTCACCAGCAGGACGGCCGATGGACCGTCGCCCAACGCGGTGATTACCCCGCCGACGTGTCGAAATTGCGCAACTTGTTGCTGGCATTGAGCGACGCCAAGATCGTCGAGGAAAAGACCTCCAATCCGGCGAATTTCTTAAAGTTAGGGGTCGACGATCCCTCCACCCCCGGTGCGACCGGCGCGGAATTGAGCTTCGTCGCCCGCGACGGCAAACACGCCGTGATCGTCGGCAAAACGACCGGCGGAGGGAATTTCGCGCGGCGCGTGGGCGAGAACACCACCTACAGCGTCGAACCGGTCATTTCATTCGAGGCTGAGCCGCGTTTTTGGATCGAGCCGAAGCTCATAGACATTGCGGCTGCGGACATCCAGAGTGTCGCAATTAAACCGGCGGCTGCGCCCGCCTACACGGTGCACCGCGCCGCTGCCGGGGGGAACTTCGAACTCGACGGCGTGCCGCCGGGACGCAAGCCGGCCGATGCCGCTGCGCTCGCGCCCTCGCCCACGACGTACAGCGGGCTCGACGCCGACGACGTTGGGGCTGTGAGCGACGTGGATTTCAGCAAGGCGACGGTGGCCACGGTGACGCTGTTCAGCGGTAATGTGATCACGATCACCGGTGCGGCGGCAGCCGCGGGCGGCGACAAGCACTGGATTCAGCTGCAAGCGAGCAAAGACGCGGCGCTCAACGCGAAGGCCGCGGGCCGCGCGTTCGAGATGTCCGGGTACCGCTTTGACGCCATATTTCGGCCTCTCGAACAATTGCTCGTTCCGAAGCCGCCGCCCCCCGCCGCGGCCAAGAAACCGGTGACTGCGCCGAAACCGTGATCAGCGGCACCAGTGCCGGATTCGGTCGTCGCCTGGCAGCGCTGGTCTACGACAGCGTTCTGTTGGCCGCTCTTCTGGTGGTATTTACCTCAGGTGCCGTTTTCCTGAACCATCGAGTCGCGGTCGAGCCCAAAACGGCAGGTGCCTGGGTCTATGTCTACCGGGCGGGACTCGCCGCCGTGGTCGGCGGCTACTATTCGATCAATTGGGTACGGAGCGGCCAGACTTTGGGCATGCGCGCCTGGCATCTTCGCGCAGTCAGCGAACAGGGCAAACCCATGAGTTGGAAAGCCGCTGCCCTGCGTTGTGTGCTCGGATTGCTGGCCTGGGCCCCGGCGGCTCTCGGTGTGCTGTGGCTCTATGCCGATCCCGAGCATTTGGCGCTGCATGATCGGCTGTCGAAAACGCGGGTCCTTCGTCTGCAGCGATAGCCCCGACAGGTCAGGAGCCTAACGCGTTCTCGAGATGGCAACCAAGGTGCACAGGCCGATCGCAGCCGTCGGCAACCAGCCGACCAGCGCCGGATTGAGGCCGAACAGCTGGCCGCCGTTCTCGATGGTGCGCGTGATGAGGAAGAAGACCACTCCCAGCAGGACGCCGATCACGGTACGGGTGCCGGCTCCGGTGGTGCGCAGCGGGCCGAATACGAACGGCAACGCCAGGAGGGTCACGACGATCACCGCAAACAGCCGGGCGATTCGCGACCAATAGCCGATTTCATAGGACGCGGTTTCCAGGCTGTTGCGCCGCAAATGATCGATATAGGAGGCGAGACCGCGCAACGTCAGCAGCTGCGGATCGGTGGCCGCCAGTCCCAAGAATTCCGGATTCACCCTCGATTGCATGATGGTTTCCTGCACCATCTGGCCGGTGACGTGTTCATCGCCGAACGCCGAAGTCGCCACGTTGTGCAGCCTCCAGCGGCCGGGATCGCCGATGGAAATCCGCTGGGCCCGCTGAATCGAGCGCAATTTTGTGGGCCCATCCAGCGTGAATAGCGATACTCCGCCGAAAGCGCGGTCGACTTCTCCGGTTTGCACCCGCAGGATGAGGTTGCCGTCCTTCACCCAGGCGCTGCTCGATCCGGCGAAACTCACGTCCGCGAGTTTATCCGTGGTCTTTTCGCGCTTCGCGAATTGCGCCATCGGCGGCGCCGCATACTCGCCGATGCCGTACATGATCAACGCCAGGGTCAACCCCGCCAAGCCCACCGGCCAGGCGACGCGCCACACGGACACCCCGGAGGCGCGCGTGACGACGAGTTCGCTGCCCGACGCCAGGTAGCCGAGGCCCATCAACGCGCCGATCAAGGCCCCGATCGGCAGCAGTTCGAAAGCTTGCTGCGGCAGATTGAGCATTGTGAACAGAAACGCGTCGCCGGCGCTGTAGCTGCCGACACCGATGTCGCCCTGCTGCGTGATGAACAAGAACAAACCGCTGAGCGTCAACAGCACGCACATCGCCATGGCCGTATAGTTGAGCACGGTGCGGTACAGGTAGCGGTCGAGAATGTTCATGCCGTCCTCGTCTCGCGGCTC
>DATLVV010000002.1:0-5616 GCA_035577165.1 Steroidobacteraceae bacterium
TCACTTCATCCAGGACAAGGGCTCGTTCCCCAAGGAAATGGCCGATGATTTGGAAACGGTGGACGGCGAACGCATCGTCAAACGCGCCGGCATCTGGCCCTATGTGGTCCTGATCGCCGGTATTGCCGTGGTTGCCGTCACCCACAGGCTCGCGGTCTACTAGGCTCCTCGCCATGCTGATCACCGGAATCAAGAGCAAGCCCGTCTACGCACCGCTGCAGGCCGACGCGCGCGGCCGTTTCCATTTGATGGTCGGCATGGGCGTCGGTGCCGCCCCCCTGCTGCGGGTGATCGCTGAGATGAAATCCGCGGCGCCCCTATCGCTGCAGCGTACGCGCGTGTTGTTCGTGCCCGATGATGCGGACGCCAAGTCCGGCGGCGGGCTTGGCGCCGTAGCTTCCGAACTCGATCAATTCAGGGCCGCGGCAGTCGGCGCCGTGCAGGCATTCGACGCCGCGCCCGCGCTGCTCGGGCAATTTCGTGCCGTGTTGAGCGAATCTCTGATGGGCACCCGGCTGTATGTCGCGGGTCCGGAAAGCTTCATCGGCCTGGTGATGAAAATCGCGCTCGAATTCAATCTCAACAAGGATGAGATCCGCGCTGAAGAATGCGGCACCCTGGCACGCCGAATTTATTGCATTCATTGCCGTGCCGTCACCGAATCCGTGCGGACCAACATTGTGCAATGTATCGGCTGCGCGCGATGGCTGCTGGTGCGCGACCACTACTCGCGCCGACTCGCCGCTTACATGGGGGTCATGGCGGATGCCGAGGCGCCCGGCGAGTTGCCGCCGCTCAAAGAGGTATTCCTGTGAGCGATGCGCAAACCATTGCCGTCGAAGTCATCGGCATCGAGCAGGTGACGCCGCTGATCAAGCACTTCAAGCTCGCGCCCATTGCGGGAGGCACTCTTCCGGTCTTCTCCGGCGGCTCGCACATCATCGTCGTGATGCAGGGCGGCGGTCGCGTTCACAAGAACCCCTACTCGCTGCTGGGCTCGCCGTCGCAGCTCGAGAGCTACGAGATCGGCGTCCGGCGCATGGAGGAATCGCGCGGCGGTTCGCACTTCATGCACGACGCGGTCACGGTCGGCAGCCGGCTGGAAATCGCGCATCCGGTGAATCTGTTCGGCCTCGATAAAATTGCGCGCAAGCACGTGCTCATCGCCGGCGGCATCGGCATCACGCCTTTCTTGGCGCAGCTCGAAGATCTGCACGGCGGCGGCGTGCCTTACGAGATGCACTACTCGGTGCGTTCTGCGGAACATGCGGCTTTTCTCGAGCGGTTGCGCCGCCGCGAAGGCGAGCGGCTTCACATGTACTATGACAGCGAAGCACAGTTGATTCCTTTCGAGCCTCTGCTGGCGAGTCAGCCGCTCGGCACGCACGTGTATGTCTGTGGTCCGGCCGGAATGATCAATCATGTGATCGCCACCGCCCGCTCCTGCGGGTGGCCCGACAGCCACATCCATTGGGAGCAATTCAGCGCTCCGCCGGTCGGCGACGCCTTCGAGGTGTTCCTCGCCCGCTCGAATTTGAGCGTGCATGTGCCGCCCGATCAAAGCCTGCTGGAGAGCATTGAGGCCGCCGGCGTCGAGGTGCCCTACCTCTGCCGCGGTGGAGTCTGCGGCTTCTGCCATACGCGGGTGCTGGAGCTCGACGGCGAGTTGCTGCACAACGATCATTTTCTGTCGGACGCCGACAAGGCCAAGGGCACGAGCATCATGCCCTGCGTGTCGCGGGCGCACTGCAAGCGTCTGGTGCTGGACCTCTAGGAGCGCGCATCGTGAACGTCGTATTCAAGCCGCACGAGACTTTCCGCGACGACTTCAGTTACAGCAATAGTGCGCAGGCGGTCCGGCGGTTTCCGCTGCCGTTTCCCGAAGACACGTACATGTACTCGGTGAACATCGAGCCGCATCTGCCCGGGCCTGAAGGCGAGGTCACGGAGTTTGCCTTCGATGTCGACGAGCACTACGTCGCCGAATGCCGCGAGCGCGCCATCGTGCTGGCTCAAGAACCCCTGCGCTACCAAGCCCTGCCCCACATGATGAGTTCCCAGTGGGACTGTCTGGAACTCATCATGGAGTCGCTCGCCAAGGACTATCCGGCGCATTTTTCACTCGCCAAGCAGGGAAATCGCTGGCACTGGATCAACCGGCCCTTGGGGCTGGATCAGCGGTTCACCTTTGGCGATGCAGCAACCCTGCCGCGCGAACCCCTCGACTACATCACGCGCCAGGCGCAAGGCGATTTCGTGGTGATGGATCAGCGTGAGGGCGACTTGTGGGCCGAAGCGGGCATGGTGACGACTCAGGCGGATTGGTCGCTGGACTTCGACTTGGGGATGACCTTCAAGGAGTGGCATGGACCGGTGCCCTTGGCGCATGAGCTGCAGGTTTTCGATCGCGCGCTGAAATTCCTGCTCAATCTTCGTTTGGGACAGCCGGTGCGGCGGCTGAATTGGACCATGACCGTGCATCCGCGCCTCGATACCTCGCCGGAAAATTATCCGCATTGGGGCACGGACCGCGCCCAAGTGACGGCGCAAAACGCCGGCGAGCTCGTGCATTTGCGCGTGGAGCTGCAGGGACTATGGCGGCTGCCGCGCAGCAATGCCATCGTCTTCGGCATTCGCTGCTACTTGATCAGTCTGCGGGAACTGGCGACGGTGCCGAAATGGGCGCGCCGTGTGCACCGGGTTCTCAGGGACCTGCATCCGGCGCTGGTCGACTACAAGGGATTGACGCGTTATCGGGACGCGGCGGTGCAGTGGCTGGCGCCTTTCGACGACGGCGCCCCCACCACGCCGGGCACCGCACCGGAATAGCCGCCGGCACGCACGGCGCTGATATTTTGAAACACTCTGGAGACAAACATGGCACTAAGCTGGCGTACCTCGGTTCTGGCCGACCGGCACCGGGCACTGGGATCGAAGCTCGAAGATTGGAACGGCATGGGGACGGCGTGGACCTATTCGAAGGACGTCGCCCAGGATCATGTGGCCATCCGCACCAAGGCAGGCCTGATGGATGTGTCGGGCCTGAAAAAGCTCTACCTGGTCGGGCCGCATGCCTCCGCCATCCTGAATTACGCGACCACCCGCGACGTCACCAAAATTTATCCCGGCAAATCGGCCTATGCCTGCATGCTGAACGAGGCAGGCCATTTCATCGAGGACTGCATCCTGTACCGCACCGGCCCGAACACCTGGATGGTGGTGCACGGCAGCGGCGCGGGACATGAAACCTTGGCGAAATACGCCGTCGGCCGCAATACCGCCATGATCGTGGACGACGACCTGCACGATCTGTCGCTGCAGGGCCCGGTCGCAGTCGACTTTCTCGCCAAGCATGTTCCCGGCATTCGCGACCTCAAGTATTTTCACCATACACCGGCCACGTTGTTCGGCCGCCCCGTCACCATCTCGCGCACCGGCTACACCGGCGAGCGCGGTTACGAGATTTTTTGCAAGGGCGAGGATGCCGGGCATATCTGGGACACCATCCTCGGCGAAGGCAAGGGACTCGGCATCATCCCCGCCTGCTTCACCACGCTGGACTACCTGCGCGTCGAAAGCTCGCTGCTGTTCTATCCCTACGACATGTCGCAGATGTATCCCTTCGACCAGGATCCGCCCGGCGACAGCCTGTGGGAACTCGGCCTCGACTTCACGGTCAGTCCCGGCAAGAACGATTTCAACGGCGCCGACGCGCACTATCGGCTGAAAGGCAGGGAGCGCTTCAAGATCTTCGGCTTGCTGGTGGACGGCAAGGCGCCCGCGGACATGGGCGATGCCGTGTATTCGGGAAACAATAAAGTCGGCGTGGTCACCTGCGCCATGGTGTCGACCCTGACCGGCAAGTCCATGGCCATCGCCCGTCTCGATGTTCCCGTTGCAGTTCACGGAACCAAACTCGAGATTCGCGGTAAGAATGTCAAGGGGCCGGCGACGGCGCACACGCTGCCGTTCGACGATGTGGAAAAGAAAAAGCGTACGGCGGTGGGCTGACATGCAAACCAAACTACTGATCGACGGAGCGCTGGTTGCTGGTGAGGGCGCGGTCGAGCGGATTCTGGATCCCGCGAGCGGCCGCTGCATTGCCGAGGTCGCGGAAGCCAGTCTCGCCCAGGTGAATGCGGCGGTGGCCGCGGCGGAGGCTGCAGCGCCGGCCTGGGCGCAAGTGGTCCCCAAGGACCGGGCCACCATGCTGCTGCGCCTTGCCGATCGCATCGAAGCGGACGGCGCCGCCTTCGCCAAACTGGAATCCGACAACACCGGCAAGCCGCTTGCGGCAGCCCTCAATGATGAAATCCCGGCGATTGCCGACACCTTTCGCTTCTTTGCCGGCGCAGCACGCGTGCAGCATGGCGCCTTGGCCGGCGAATACCTGCCGGGCTATACCAGCATGATCCGCCGCGATCCGATCGGGGTCGTTGCCTCGATCGCGCCTTGGAACTATCCCCTGATGATGGCCGCCTGGAAGCTCGGGCCGGCGCTCGCGGCCGGCAACACGGTAATCTTGAAGCCTTCCGAGCAGACGCCGTTGACCGTGCTGAAGCTCGCTCAACTGCTCATCGAGCTCTTTCCCAAGGGCGTCGTCAATATCATCTGCGGCCGCGGCGAAAGCGTCGGCGCCCCATTGGTGTCGCACCCGCGCGTACGCATGGTCTCCATCACCGGCGATGTGTCGACGGGCCAGAAGATTCTCGGTCTGGCGGCCGGCAATCTCAAGCGCACCCATCTCGAACTCGGCGGCAAGGCCCCGGTCATCGTCTTCGACGATGCCGATCTCGATGCGGTCGTCTCCGGGGTACGTACCTTTGGCTTCTACAACGCCGGCCAGGACTGCACGGCGGCCTGCCGCCTGTACGCCGGGGCGAAGATTTACGACCGGCTGGTCGCGAATTTGAGCGACGCGGTGCGCTCGCTGAAGGTGGGTTCGCAAGGCGAGGCCGGGGTGGAAATGGGTCCGCTTATCTCCGAAGAGCAGCGCACTCGCGTGGCGGGATTCGTCGAGCGCGCGGCGGCAAGCCGGCATGTGGAAATCACCACCGGCGGCAAGGCACGGGCGGGCGGCGGCTTCTTTTTTGAGCCCACATTGATCGCCGGCACGCGGCAGTCCGACGAGATTGTCCAGCGCGAAGTGTTTGGGCCCGTGGTCTCGGTGACGCGCTTTACGGATGCGGACGACGCGGTCGCGTGGGCGAACGACTCTGAGTACGGTCTGGCCTCCTCGGTCTGGACTCAAGATGTCGGTAAAGCCATGAGCGTGGCGGCGCGGCTGCAATACGGCTGCACCTGGATCAATACGCATTTCATGCTGGTGAGCGAAATGCCGCATGGCGGCTTCAAGCGCTCAGGCTACGGCAAGGATCTTTCGGCCTACGCGCTCGAGGACTACACCGTGCCGCGGCATGTGATGGTCAAGCTGTAACGCCGCGCGGGGCGGCGTCGGCATCAGCCCCAGGCGCGCTGCACCAGCCAAACCAGCGCCAAGGCGGCTACGCCCACCGAGCCCCACGGCATGACGGCGCGGCGGTAGAAGGCCGTGGATCGCAGCACAAAGGCCGCCGGCATGACCGCGAGCACCACGGCCAGCTGCCCGGCTTCGAC
>DATLVV010000003.1:0-5265 GCA_035577165.1 Steroidobacteraceae bacterium
GCTGTCCTGCGGCGGACCCATTGTGGAGCCCGACCTCGACGTATGGGTGCTCGCTCCGATCTGCCCCCACACCTTGAGCGACCGTCCGATCGTGGTGCGCGCGGGCAGCATCGTGCAGCTGCGCATGTCGGATCGCTTCGAGTCGCGGGCCCAGGTCACCTGCGACGGCCGAGCCCTGGGCGACCTCGAGCAGGGCGACAACTTGTACATCGAAGGGACCGATACCCAAATCACCCTGCTGCATCCGCCGGGGTACGACTACTACCGGCTGCTGCGCTCGAAACTGCACTGGGGCCGCGGCGCCTACGGCCAGCACAATGGCCTCGACCACGACCAGGAGCCTGTCTCCTAGGCCCGCCATGCTCACGCATCTTCAATTGCGCGACCTGGTGTTGGTCGATCAGGCCGAACTGGAACTCAAATCGGGCCTCACCGCGCTCACCGGCGAGACGGGCGCCGGCAAATCCATCGTGGTCGATGCGCTGCTGCTCGTCGCCGGCGGCCGCTCCGGTGGCGATGTCGTGCGCCAGGGCGCGGAACGCGCCGAGGTAACGGCGAGCTTTGACGCCCTGCCCGCGGCGGCCAAGGGCTGGCTCGAAGCCCAGTCCATCGAACACGACGGCGAACTCGTGCTGCGCCGGGTGATCGGCGCCGACGGCCGTTCGCGCGCGTATGTGAACGGTCAGGTCGTGCCGATTCAGGCCCTGCGCGAATTGGCCGAGCACCTCCTGGAAATTCACGGTCAGCAAGAATTTCAGCGTTTGGTCAACCGCGGCGCGCAGCGCGCGATGCTGGATGAGCACCTGGCGGATCCGGGGGTTGGCGAAGCTGTGGCCACGCTCTACGAGCGCTATCGCCTCTGCCGCCGCGACTTCGAGTCGCTGCAGGCTGCCGCGCGCGACCGCGACGCGCGGCTCGATCTATTGCGCTACCAGCTCACGGAGCTCAAGGCCGAGGTCACCACCGTCGCGGCCATCGAAGAGCTGTTCATCGATCAGAAGCGCATTGCCGGCCGCGGCCGTTTGGCGAGTGCGGCGCAGGCGGCATTGGCCGCCGCCTATGAGTCGGACGGCGACAGTGCCCATGATTTGCTCGCCCGGGCACACACGGCGCTGCGCAATGCCGGTGAAACCGACCCGCAGTTGGCGTCCGCCGGAACACTCCTGGCCGAGGCCATGATCAATACCCGCGAGGCGGCGGAGGCGCTGCGGCGCTATCTGGATGTACTCGACATCGACCCTGCCCGGCAGGAAGAGATCGAGCGCCATGCCGCTGCGCTCGAGGCCCTGGCCAGAAAGCACCGCATCAGCGTTCTGGAACTGCCCGCGCAACTGTCGCGCACTGCAAAAGAACTGGCGGAGCTCGACAACGCTCAGCAAAACCTGGACAAGCTCGAGCACGAACTCGCGGCCCTCACCCAAGCCTACCGCACTGCCGCACAGCGCTTGACGGAGTCACGAAAAGCCGCCGCCGCCCACTTGAGCCGCCAAATCACAAAGCTCATGCAATCCCTCGGCATGGCGGGCGGCCGGTTCGAGGTCAGCATCGGAATCAATGATGCAGAGTTCTCCGCCCAGGGCAGCGATGACATCGAATTTCTGGTGAGCGCGAATCCCGGGCAGGCGCCCAAGAGCCTGGCAAAAGTCGCCTCCGGCGGCGAACTATCGCGCATCAGCCTCGCAGTGCAGGTGGCGGCGGCGGCCAAAACCTCCGCCCTGTGCATGGTGTTCGACGAGGTCGACGCCGGCATCGGCGGGGCGGTGGCCGAAATCGTCGGTCGGCAATTGCGCGACCTGGGCGAGCGCGTCCAGGTGCTATGCGTGACTCATTTGGCGCAAGTGGCCTCGCAGGCGCACAGTCAATTTCGGGTCACCAAGCTCAGCGACGGAAAGATCACACGCACCGCAGTGAAAACTCTGGCTGCGAGCGAGCGGGTCGACGAGATTGCGCGCATGCTGGGCGGCATCGACATCACCGACCAGGCGCGCGCGCACGCCCGCCAGATGCTGACGCGCACCTCGCCGGCTGAGGTCAAGAAGAAACCGGCCCCGTCCGCGGGACGGCGATAGGCGGCTACTTTGGCCGCTTCTGATTGGGACAGTTGGGCTTGCGGCAATGGCCGTACAGAATCAAGGCGTGATCGCTGATCTCGAACCCCAGCCGCTTCGCAACCGCGTTTTGCCGCTCTTCGATGCCGCCGTCCATGAACTCTTCGACGCGGCCGCAGTCCACGCACACGATGTGATCGTGATGCGCGCCCTGATTGAGTTCGAACACCGCCATGCCGCCCTCGAAATGATGGCGGGTGACGAGACCGGCGGCCTCGAACTGAGTGAGAACGCGATACACGGTGGCGAGGCCGATGTCTTCGTTCGACACCAGCAGCTTCTTGTAGATGTCCTCAGCGCTCATGTGGCGCGCCGACCCGTCTGCGAGAATGTCGAGGATTTTCAGGCGCGGCAGCGTCACTTTGAGGCCCGCGTTGCGCAGGTCATTGCTTTCGCTGGTGGTGCTGGGAGATTTTAGGCGCTGCGGCATGCTGGGCCCTTGGGGTATGATACGAGTCCGATTATCAATCATTTAACGGCTGCGCACCACTTCGATGAAAATATTGCACCGGGTTCTGTTGGGTTTGGTCTTGGGCGGTTTGGCGTCGGGATGCGTGTATCGCATCAACATCCAACAGGGCAATTTCCTGGATCAGGCCGCGGTCGAGCAGGTGAAGCCCGGCATGACGCGCAGCCAGGTTCGCTACCTGCTCGGCACTCCCATGGTCGCCGACAGTTTCAACAAGGAACGGTGGGATTACCTCTATTACTTGAAGAAGGGACGCAGTAACCACGTCGACTCGCGGCGCGTCACGGTGTATTTCGAGGGCGACAAGGTCGCGAAACTCGACAAGCCGTCGGCCTCCGAGGCAGCGGCGCAGGACGCCTCCGCCGCGCAAATCAAGAACGGCCGCATCTATTAGCGGCGCGCCTGCTTGGCGCGGGCGCGGCGGGCGGCTTTCGGATCCGCGCTGAGCGGCCGGTAGATTTCGATCCGATCGCCCTCCTCGAGCACTTGCTCCGCGCGGGCGGCCTTGCCGAAGATGCCGAACGCCGAATTGGCAAGATCGACTCCGCTGAAGTCCGGATCACCCAGGGCCAATTGCAGCGCGTCAGCCACGCAGGCGCCGGGCGCAAGCCGATATTCCTTGAGGATGGCGCGCTGCGGCTGGGCGTACGCGATCTCGATCCGCAACTGCTCGTTCCCCGGCCGCCGCATCACCTAGGAGCCCGTCTGATAGACCGTCTGCGCGCGCTGCACGAAGGCATCGATGATGGTGCCGCACATCGCCTCAAACACCGCGTTGAACGCGGTCGCGGTGACGCGATTTTTGAACTCGAACTCGACCCGAAAGTGCACGCGTGAACCGCGGCTGCCGATCGGCTCGAAGCGCCATTCGCCCTGCAGATCGCGGAACGGTCCATGCAGCAGCTTCATTTGAATCTGCTCGTCCTGGCGCAGGGTATTGCGGGTGGTGAATTCGGTCCGCAGTACACCGCGCGCCACTTTGAGGGTCGCAATGCGCTCGCCCGCGGCGCCATCCTCCACCCGGGCGTCCGTGCACCAGGGAAGGAATTCGGGATATCGAGCGACATCATTGACCAAGGCGAACATTTGCGCGGCCGTATAGGTCACCAGTGCGCTGCGTTCGACTAGTTGCATTTTTTCTCCCTGCGCATCGCTGCCGTAGGAGATTCTCCGGCAAAAGCGCGGGCGCCGCCACCGGCGAATCGGTAGAATTGCCATGCGCTTCGCGCAACTATGAAAACCACCGAAAAACTGCCGCCGATTGCCATCAATCGCAAAGCGCGATTCGATTACTTCATCGAAGAGCGCTTCGAGGCCGGCATCTCCCTCATGGGTTGGGAAGTCAAGAGCATGCGGGCCGGCAAGGCGCAGATCGCCGAGGCCTATGTCTACTTGAAGAACGGCGAAGCCTTCCTCTTCGGTGCCCACATCAACGCGCTGAATTCGGCATCGACCCACGTGGACACCGACCCCACCCGTACCCGCAAGCTGCTGCTCAACCGGCGGCAACTCGACCACATGGTCGGCGCCGTGGAGCGCCGCGGCTACACCATCGTGCCCCTGGAACTGTACTGGAAGGAGGGCCGGGCCAAGCTCGAGATCGGCCTCGCCAAGGGTAAGAAGCAGCACGACAAGCGCGCCAATGAGAAGGATCGCGATTGGCAGCGGGACAAGGGCCGGATCATGAAGGCCATGCGGCGCTGAGCCAGGCTCCCAGGCGGATTTGGTTCGCGCCTCCATAGCGCGTAAACTGCGCCGTGCAGTGATTCGATTTGGGGCCGACCGGTTTCGACATGGGTTGCGAAACTGCGGGGGCGTACCGAGGTGCAGGTTCCTCGTAAAACCATTTGCAAACTTATAGTTGCCAATCAAGACAACTACGCTCTAGCCGCCTAATCGCGGCTGAACCCTCGGCGGCTCGTGCTGATGCGAACGTTGAGGGGTAGCGCTCATCAGCTAGTGGAGCACACGTGCCTGGGGTGTGCTCAACGAAAAATTACCGGGCTGGCTGCTTGCTTTCCCTGCCCGTCGGGTAGCGAGCGGTGAGAACAATAGACGTGGCTACGTACGTAGATCTTGCAGCGTAGGACTTATGGACGGGGGTTCGATTCCCCCCGGCTCCACCATTTCGGCGGCTGAAACATTGATTTCGGCCGCCCACCTGCCCTCGATGGCCCTAGGCCGCCCTTCCCTTGGGCAGGGCAACCTTAGGCGAATGCGCGCTGATTGCGCGACTGCAATAACCCGTCCGCCGCATAGATGAGCAGCGCCGTCCAAATGAGCGCGAAGCCGATGGCGCGCGTGCGCTCGAATGGCTCATGAAATGCGAACACCCCGCAGGCAAGCTGCAGGGAGGGCGCAATGTATTGCAGCACTCCGACGGTGGAGTACGGCAGCAGCCGCGCTCCGAACGCGAACAAGAACAGGGAGATTGCGGTCACCGGCCCGGTTCCGATCAACAGCGCGGCGATACCGGGTCCCGTATGACCCAGCGCGCTGATGCCCGCGAATTCACACCAGATCAGATACAACGCGGCGACGGGAAGGAGCAGCAACGTTTCAGTGGCGAGCCCGGGGAGCGATTCGACTTTCACGATCTTGCGGATCAGCCCGTACGTTCCGAACGAGAGGGCGAGAGTCAGCGCGATCCAAGGTGGCCTGCCTGCCACGATGGTCAGGTAGGCGACT
>DATLVV010000004.1:0-7709 GCA_035577165.1 Steroidobacteraceae bacterium
CAGCCGCGACTTTGTAAAACAAGGGCAGCTGCGAATTCGAATTGCGCGCCACGTACAGAACCGAGAAGTCGCTGTTCACGAAGCAGTACACCAGGCAGGCAAACGCGGTGACGACGAACACGAATTGTCCGCTCACCGCCGGGCGCGCCACCGCCATCCACACGGCCTTGCCGCGCCAGGCGCCCGCCAAGCCGAAAAAAGCCTGCGACACGCTGAGCACGAATGCCAGGATGAGCGAAAACATTCCCAATTCCGCGGCCATTCGTGCTCCTTCAGTCCTAGGTGATCGGTCCACTGCCGGCCGGGCTGCGCGCCGGCTTGTTCTTCAACGAGGCGGCCACTTCGGGCGGCATGTATTTCTCATCATGCTTGGCGAGCACCTCGTCGGCGACGAAGGCCCCGTGGGCATTCATGGTGCCGTGCGCAATGATACCCTGCCCTTCGCGAAACAAATCCGGCAGCACCCCGGTGTATTCCACCGGGACTTCGTGGGCGAAGTCGGTCAATACGAAGCGAACTTCAAGATCGCCCGGTTTGCGGGCGACACTGCCTTTCACGACCATGCCGCCAATGCGAAAACGCTTCGCCAAGGGTGCCTTGCCGGCAACGACCTGGCTGGGGTCGTAATAGAACATGATGTTCTCGCGCGACGCCATGACGGCGAGCGACACCGAGGCGGCAACTCCGCCCAGAATCCCGAGCACCACGAGCAAGCGCTTGCGCCGCGGAGTCATGGATCGATTCCCGCCATTTGCAGCTCACGCCGGGCCCGCAGGCGCGCAGCGTCGAGGTGACGGCGCGCCGACCATAGATTCCAGCCCAGCACCAGGAATGCGAATGCAAAGCAGGGCCAGACATAGCGCCCGTAGCCGCCCATGGACCAGAAGCCGTTGTTCATCATGACTTGACCGCCTGTCGTACCCACGTTGACTGCCGTTCCCGGTTCAGCACCTCGCCTTGCAATCGGATACAAAGCACCGCGGCAAAGAACAGCATGAAACCAAGCCACATGGACAGCAGCGGCCAAAGCATGCTGCCGGGCATGGAGGGTGCCCCTAGTTTAACAATCGTTGCTCCCTGGTGCAGCGAGTTCCACCAGACGACGGAGAAGTGCACGATGGGCACGTTGACGATGCCGACGGTCGCCAGCAATGCTGCGGCACGATCACCGCGCGACGGGTCCTCGAACGCCGAGCGCAGCGACATCACTCCCACGTACAGAAACAAGAGAATGAGTTCGGACGTCAGCCGCGGATCCCAGGCCCAATAGGTGCCCCACATCGGCCGGCCCCAAAGGGAACCGGTGAACAGCGCCAAAATGGTGAACGACGCGCCGATGGGCGCGGCAGCAGAGGCAACGGCATGTCCCACTTTGATGCGCCAGATGAGCGCGACGGCACTGGCCGCCGCCATGACCGTATACACCGTCAAGGACAGCAAGGCGCTCGGCACGTGCACGTAAATCATGCGAAAGGCCTCGCCCTGCTGGTAGTCGGGAGGGGCGATGGCCAGCCCGGCAATCAGCCCATAGCACAAGGCAAGCGCAGCGCCGCCCAACGCCCACGGCACCAGTGCAGCCGCGACTCCATAGACATAGGGCGGCGAGGCGAGTTTATAGAACCAGGTCCACATGATTTCTCAAACCGTCATTCCAAGGTAATACGCAAAGCCGCCGTCGCAGCGAACGGCGCCAACGTGCAGGTAAAGACGCACAGCGCCGCCAGAAAATACAAAGGGCCCACCGCGTTGGTTCCCGAAATCGCCCGATCGGTCGCGCCCGCGCCGAAAATCAGCAACGGCATGGCGAGCGGCAGCACGATCAGTGAAAGCAGCACATTACCGCGCCGCGCGCCCACCGTGAGGCCCGCCCCAATGGCGCCCAGCCAGCTCAAGGTCAAGGTGCCCAAACCGAGACTCAGCATCATGGTTCCGAAGGCGCTCTGCGGAATCCCGAGCGCCACCCCCACCAGCGGGGAGAACACCACCAACGCAGCGCCGGTCACCAGCCAATGCGCCAAGGTCTTGGCCACGACGATGAGCGTCAATCCCTGCCCACACAGCGCCAATTGCTCCAAGGTGCCATCGTCCGCATCGCTCTTGAACAACGCGTCCAACGACAGCAGAGACGATAGCAGCGCGGCCACCCAAAGCACACCCGGGGACATGTCTCGCAGCAGCGACAACTGCAGGTTCAAACCCAATGGGAACAACGTAGTTACGATCAAAAAAAACACCAATGGTTGCAACAATTGATCCGGGCGGCGGAAACTGAGACATAGCTCACGACGCACGATCAGATTGAAGGCCGCCAGCACTCCGACGTTCATGACCCAAGGTCCAGGCGGTGCGATTCCACGCCGATTTGCAGGCTATGGTGTGCGACCACCAGCGCCGCACCCCCGCCTTCGACATGGGAGCGCAGCAATTCCGACATCAAGTCCGCTCCGGCCGCATCCAGATTGGTGAATGGCTCGTCCAGCAGCCACAGGGCCGCACCCATGGCCAACACCCGCGCCATGGCAACCCGGCGGCGCTGTCCGGCCGACAACACACGGGCGGGCAGATCGGCACAGACTGCGACCCCGGCTTGTTCCAGCCTGGCGCGCAATTCGTGGGTCTCGACCCGCCGCTTGAGTCCCACCGCAAAACGCAGATTCTCCAGGGCAGTCAAATCGGCCTTGAGCGCGGGCTCGTGCGAGGCATAGGCGAGCGCCGCCTGATATTCGGGCCGAATGCTCGAAATCGACTTCCCGCCCCAGAAGACCTGCCCCTGCTCCGGCCGCAGCAGGCCGCACACCACCCGCAGCAACGTAGTCTTGCCCGTGCCGTTCGGGCCGCTGATGTGCAGCAGCTGGCGCGGCGCCACTTGCAAGCTCACACCCTTCAGCACATGACGATCCCCCCGCCAAACATGGACCCCATCCACCGAAAGACCGTCGGCTGCCGTATTCATGTGGCCGCGAGCTTAACTAAATCAAAGAGTTGAAGCTACCTTTTCATACTCAACTGGCGACGTGAACCGCGAATTTCCATCCCAACCGATTCACGGCGACGCGGTACTCACGATACAGTAGGTTTGCCTATGTAGAAGTGGGCACCCTCTTCTGTTGCCCATTGGAGAGCACACTTTGTCCACGGCCGCCTGCGCAGCCCACCCGCCTCTGGCCAGATTGCCGCTGGCGACGCTGTATCTCACCGAGCGCTGCAATTCGCGTTGCGTGACCTGCGACTACTGGCGTCACGGCCGCGACGATATGACCCTGGAAACCGTGCGCGGCCTGCTGCCCAGCCTCGCGCAGTTGCAGACCCAGACCGTGCTGCTCTCGGGCGGCGAACCCTTGCTCAATCCGCAGTGGGCGCAGATTGCCCGGGAGCTGCGCGCCGCCGGCCTGTCGGTCTGGCTGCTGACTTCGGGGCTTTCCTTGGCCAAGCACGCCCGGCTCGCCGCAGATCTGTTCGACAGAATCAGCGTCTCCATGGACGGGACCGATTCGGCAACCTACGCCGCCATCCGGGGTCTGGACGCATTCGACAAAGTTTGCGAGGGAATCCGCGCCGCCGCCGGTCACGGGCTCGCGCCCAGCCTACGGGTCACTCTGCAGCGCTCCAACTACCGCCAATTGATCGGCTTTGTCGAACTCGCGAGACAGCTTGGCGCCGCCCAGGTGTCATTTCTGGCGGTCGACGTCGCCAATCCCCACGCCTTCGGCCGCAAGGATGGGTTCGCCGCCGAACCAGCCCTCGGCGCGGAGGATTTGATGGTGCTCGATCAGCTGTTGCACGCATTGGAGCGGAGTCATGCCGAGGATTTCGCTTCCGGTTTCATTGCGGAGAGTCCGGCGAAACTGCGGCGCATCGCGCAATACTTCGCTGCCGTTTGCGGTCAGGCAGACTACCCACCGGTGCGTTGCAATGCGCCGGAGTTTTCCGCGGTCATCGGCGCCACCGGCAAGATTCAACCTTGTTTTTTCATCCCGGGTCCGCCCGATGCGCAATTAGGGGATAATCTGGGGCGCGTGTTGAACAGCCAATCGTTCATGAAGCTGCGCGGAGACATACGGGCCGGCATGCGGGCGGAGTGCAAAACCTGCGTGTGTTCCCTTTGGCGGGATCTCGATGCCCTGCACGACACAACCATGCCGGCAAAATTCGTACTATGAACATGCAGTCGGGCGGCAAGCGCCTCAAGGTGGTGCTCTACAATCCGTACGCGGTGTTTTTCACCATGCCGCTGGCATTGCTCGCCATCGGCTCGGAACTGGACCCATCGCGCTACGAAGTCGTGATCATCGATGCACGGCTCGATGCGGACGCGGAGAACACCGTGCTCTCGCACATCGGCGAGGCGCTGTGCCTCGGCGTTACGGTGCTCACCGGTGCGCCGATTTTCGACGCCTTGCGCATTTCGCGGGCAGCCAAGCGATCCAGGTCCGATCTGCCGGTCGTTTGGGGCGGATGGCACCCGTCGATGTTTTCCAAGGAGTGCCTGCTCGAGGGGTCGGTGGACGTCGCCGTGCGCGGGCAAGGCGAGGAAAGCTTCGCGGAGATCGTGGACCGCCTCGCGCATGGCCGGCCGCTGGACGACTGCGCCGGCTGCACGGTGAGGGTCGCCGACGGCAGCATTCGGGAAAACCCGGCGCGCCCGCTGGCCCAGGTCGAAGCCTTTCGCGAGCACGACTATGGATTGATTCCGATGGAGCGTTACTTTGAACTCAAAGGCAAGCGCCAGCTCGATTACATCTCCTCGCAGGGCTGTAATTTTCGCTGCGCCTTCTGCTCCGATCCGTTCGTTTATGGGCGCAAGTGGGTCGGCCTCGAACCGATTCGAATGGCCTCGAGACTGAAAGAGCTATGGGATAAATATCATTTCGATGACGTCAACTTTCAGGACGAGACCTTCTTCACGCGGGCCGGCCGGGTCGAGGCATTCGCCGACAAGCTGATCGAATCGGGCATCAAAACGACCTGGGCCGCGACCATGCGTGCGGATCAAGGAGTTCGACTGCCCGAAGAAGTGTGGATGCGCTGCAAGAAGTCGGGACTTCGACGCTTGCTGGTCGGCGTGGAGTCGGGGTCCAACGAGGTGTTGCGGCGCATTCGCAAGGACATCAAGATCGAGCAGGTATTCGAGACCGCCCGGAAGATGGTGAAATACGGCATAGCCGGGCAATTTCCCTTCATCGTCGGCTTTCCGGACGAACGGGATGCGGATGTTCAGGCAAGCCTCGACTGCGCCAAGCAATTGCGCGCCATGTCCGCGGACTTCACGACGCCGATTTTCTACTTCAAACCCTATCCCGGCAGTGAACTGGTTGCCGAAGCGGTCGCGCGAGGCTACGTACTGCCGCAAACGTTGGAAGCCTGGGCCGAATTTGATTTCGTCGGCGGCGAGGCCGGTCCATGGGTATCGCCGGAAAAATTCACATACATCGAACGCTTTAAATTCTTCCATGAACTGGCATGGAAGCGGGTGTCGCCCGCCAAACGTCTCCTGCAGAAAATCGCCCGCTATCGCTGCGACAAGCACGATTACCGCTGGCCGGTGGAAATGCTGTTCACCCGCTGGCTGGTGCCCCGTCCGGCGCTGTCGTGAACGACGTCGCGCCACAATCCCACACCTGCGGCGAGCCGCCGCTCACCGTCGGCCGGGTGCCGGTACTGGCGAAGCTCGCCGGCAGGCTGCTGACTCTCGGCAACCGCTTGCTGGGAAACACACGCTACGACGATTTTCGGCTGGAGCGGATCTGCGGCGTCCCGATCATGGTCACTCCCAGCGTGTTCAATCCAAAGCTGCTGCGCACCGGGGAATTTTTCGCTTCGCAAATCGATTCAGCGCTCGTCGGCGTCGATTCGGAGGTGCTGGACATGGGCACCGGCACCGGGGTGTGCGCGGTGTTCGCGGCGAAGCATGCGCGGCGGGTCGTGGCGGTCGACATCAATCCGGCCGCCGCCCATTGCGCAAGAATCAACGCGCTGCTGAACCGGCAGGAGCACAAGATCGACGTGCGCCACGGGGATCTGTTCGAGGCGGTGCGCCATGAACGCTTCGACCTGATTCTGTTCAATCCGCCCTTCGTGCTGGGCACGCCGCGCGACGATCGCGACCGCGCATGGCGCTCGAACGACGTCGCCGGGCGATTCGCGGCGGATCTCCATGCACATTTGAAGCCCGGCGGCTGTGCCCTGGTTCTGCTCTCGACCTACGGCGACGGCGGCGCGTTCCTGCTGGAATTTCACAAGAAGGCGTTCATCGTTTCGGTGCTTGCCCGGCGTCAGTTCGTCAACGAGCGCGTGACCATTTTCAAACTGCAGATGCCCGCATGTCCGACGTAAAGCACGTTCTACTGATCAACCCGACGATCACGTCGGCGCGCAGCGCGCGCTTTCCCCTGTCGCTGCTGGCGCTCGCGGGATCGCTCGAGGGCTCCTGCAAGAGCCGCGTCATCGACGGGAACATCGACCGCGACTATCTCGCCACGATCCGGCGCACCCTGGCCGAGCGGCACTTCGACGCCGTGGGCGTGACCGTGATGGGAGGGCCGCAGGTGCAGTCGGCAATCGCCGCATCGCAGGCGGTGCGCCGGACGTCGCCCGCCGTGCCGATCGTGTGGGGAGGCTATTTTCCGACCCTGTATGCCGATGCGGCCATCAATGCGGCCTATGTCGATCACTTGATCAGAGGTCCGGGAGAGGCCGCTTTTGCGGAACTCATGGCGGGGATCGGCACCGGCGGGGAGCAGGCATTGGGCGCAATACCCGGCCTGACCTGGAAGCGCGACGGGCGGGCCGTGCACAATCCAGATCGCAAGATTGCGGACAACCGCTCGCCCGGCCTGCTGCCGTACGATCTGCTGGGAGATCCGCGCAGCTATCTGGTCAAAACCTTTCTCGGGCGGCGCACAGCGGCGCATCAAGCCGCCATGGGCTGCCGATTTCACTGTACCTTTTGCGGCGTGGCGGCGATGTTCCGCGGCGCCACCAGTCTGCCTCCGGCGGCGCGGCTGGAGCGCGATTTGACGTGGCTCAGGGACCGCATCGGCGCGGACTCCCTGCAGTTCGTCGATCACAATTTCTTTGACCGTGAAGAGCAGATGGTGCCGATCTTGGAAGTACTCGCGAAGATCCAGCTGCCGTGGTGGTGCTATGCGCGCGCCGATGCGCTGCTCAACCTCAGCCCAAGCTCCTGGGCGCTGGCACGCAAGAGCCGGATGCGGATGGCGTATATCGGCGCCGAATCGCCCAACGACGCCATGCTCAAGAGCATCCGAAAGGGCACCCGATCGGATCAGACGCTGGCCGTGGCCGACCTATGCCGCCGCCAGGGGGTGATTCCGGAGTTGTCGTTCATGGTTGCGCCTCCCGTCGATACCGAAGGTGAGACCGAGCGCACCTTTGAGTTCATCCGGGAAGTCAAACGCGTGAACCCCCATTCGGAAATCATCGTCTACATCTACACGCCTCTGCCCGCCGAGAGCCTGCCGGCGCATTCGCGCGCGCGCGCCGGCGCCCCATCGCTGCGCGATTTGGCCGGCAACCCGCTGCATTTCCCCGCGACTCCGGAGGAGTGGACGGAGAAAAAGTGGGTCGACTATTCCTGCCATGCCGACGCGCCGTGGCTCACTCCGCCTCTGCGCCGACGGATCCGCAACTTTGTCACCGTGTTGGGGTGCAGATTCCCGACCGTTCAGGATGTCGGCGCGCCGGCATGG
>DATLVV010000005.1:0-5593 GCA_035577165.1 Steroidobacteraceae bacterium
CGACGCCGTCCACGGCAAGGATCTGCGCGCCGCGCGCGAGGCTCGCCGGGGCGGATGCGGCGGGGGACCCGGGTTCGGCAAAGGCGACCACCACGCTGCGCGGTGGCGTGCTCACCAGAACCACCAATTTCGCCCCGTAGCCGGCCTGCACACCCGACTGCGACAACGACTCCCAAACGGCCGTCGGGTAGGTGAAATGAAACTGATCCTTGGGCTTGCCGGATGGCGTGATTGACATGGTCTTCAGCGCATCGAAGTAGGTCGAGTCGGACGCAAATCCGGAAGGATTTTGGTCGGTGACCTCGTCGAACCACAGGTACAAATCGTTGCTCCACGATCGCAGCCAGTTTTTCTCGTCGAGCGCCGTGCCGGGACGGTCCACATAGGCTTTCCCCGTCCCGGGATCGGTGCCGGTTCGTGGCGCGAGGCAGAGGGCCGCGAAATTCGACTCAGGCAAGTATTGGCCTTGCACCCAGCCGGAGGCAGCGGGTGCGACCGTTGCTGTGCCGCCGCCCCCGCCTCCGCCCCCGCAGGCCGCGAGCAGCGCCATGGCGGGAAATAACGCAAGCGCCGACAGAGGCCTGATGACGGGTTTCAACTCTAGGTATCCTTCGTAAGTCGCGTGCCTCGATTGTTACATGGGGTCATCAACCGATTAGGTGCGCGAATTCGCAGATTGCCTGGATACAGGGTGGCGGGGGCGACACGCGCGCCGCCGGAAATGGGTCGGGACGGCCTTGCATAATACGCAAATGATTTGCTCCACAGTTAAATTATCGTTTATATTCGTGGATGCTGATTTCCGCCCATAATCCTGTGTTGCGCCAACGAATTTCGTTAAGTCCGCATGCCCTATCGACTACTTCGCTTCGGCCTATCGCGCAAGCATCCCGAACCACGAATGTTCAAGCGCCACGACGCGCTGAAGGCGGGTTATGACGTGGTCATCATCGGCGCGGGCGGGCACGGCCTGGCGGCGGCGTACTACCTGGCGCGCGATCATGGCATTTGCAATGTGGCGGTGCTCGAGAAGGGCTACCTCGGGGGCGGCAACACCGGCCGCAATACCACCATCATCCGCTCGAACTACCTCACGCCTGAAGGCGTGAAATTTTACGACGAGAGCGTGCGCCTGTGGCAGGACCTGGCTGAAGACTTCGACTTGAACCTGTTCTACTCGGCGCGCGGGCATTACACGCTCGCCCACACGGACGCCGCCATGCGCACCATGCGCTGGCGGGCGGAGGTCAACAAGCATTACGGGGTGCGCTCCGAAGCGGTCGATGCGGCCTTCGTCAAGCGCGGCATTCCTTCGATCGACATGAGCTGCGGCGGCCACGCGCCGATACTCGGTGCGTTGTTTCATGAACCCGGCGCCATAGCGCGCCATGATGCCGTGGCGTGGGGCTATGGCCGCGGCGCCGACCGGCGCGGGGTGGAGATTCACCAGCAAACCGAGGTCACGGCGATTCGACTGCAAGGCGGGCGCGTGGCGGGGGTCGAGACCACTCGCGGATTCATCGCCGCGCCGAAAGTTCTGTGCGCCGTCGCCGGATTCACGCCGCGAATTCTCGATATGGTGGGACTGCGCACGCCGATTTACGTGCATCCCCTGCAGGCCATGGTGTCCGAGCCCGTCAAGCCGTGGCTCGATCCCATCATCGTGTCGGGATCGCTGCACGTCTATGTGTCGCAGACGGCGCGCGGTGAATTGGTGATGGGGGCGTCGCTCGACCCGTACGAACTGCATGCCACGCGGTCGACGTTGGATTTCGTCGAAGGTCTCGCCTCGCACATGCTGGACATGTTTCCCTTCCTCAGCGAGGTGAAGGTGAACCGGCAATGGGCGGGCCTCGCCGATATGACGCCGGATTTCGCGCCCATCATGGGCGTGACCCCGGTCGAGGGATTCTATTTGGATGCGGGCTGGGGCACCTGGGGATTCAAGGCAACCCCGGTGTGCGGCAAGACCATGAGCCAAACGCTGGCAACGGGGCGCAATCACCCTTTGATCGAAGGATTCAGCTTCGACCGCTTCGCGCGCTACCAGTTGACGGGTGAAAAAGGCGCGGCGTCGGTGGGCCACTGATGAAGATTCTGGTGTGCCCATTGAATGGACCGCGCCCGGTGAGTGAATTCGCGTACGGCGGCGAGGTCCGCCCGAGCCCCAATCCCGATACCTGCAGTGATGCCGAGTGGTGCGACTACGTATTCAACCGCTCCGGCTCGCCGGGCGCGAAGTACGAGTGGTGGTGCCACATCGCATCGGGCTTCTGGTTCGTGGTGCTGCGCGATACCACCCGCGACGTGGTGATCGGTACCTATGCCGCGGATGCGGTGCGCCGCGGATTGCCGCCGGGCACGGCGCCATGATGTTTCGCGTCGAATCGCAGGCCGGCGAGTGGATCGATCGCACTGCGCCGCTGCGCTTCCGTTTCGAGGGCCGTGAATACCAGGGATATGCCGGCGACACGATATCCTCGGCACTGGCCGCGGCAGGCGTGCGGTACCTCGCGCGCAGCTTCAAGTACCACCGGCCGCGCAGCATCCTGTCGTTCGCCAATCACGACAGCAATGCCTTGTTCCAAGTCGACGGTCTGCCCAACGTGCGCGGTGACGTGACCTTGCTGCGCGATGGGATGCAGGTGTCGGCGATCAACACCTTCGGCGGCCTGTGGCGCGACAAGGCGCGGGTGCTGGATCGTTGCGCACGCCTGCTGCCGGTGGGTTTCTACTACAAGGCGTTTCATTCGAAGCGGCTGTTTCCGCGCTGGGAGCGCATGTTCCGCACGCTCACGGGCTTGGGCGAGGTGGATCTCGGCGCGCCGCGCCAGACTACGCCCAAGCGCTATGGTTTTTGCGACGTGCTGGTCATCGGCGGCGGGCCGAGCGGTCTCGCGGCGGCGCTGGCGGCCTCGGCGGCCGGAGCGCAGGTGGCCCTGGTGGATGAATCGCTGCACACGCCCGGCAACGACGCGCCCTCAGACCTGGTGCGGGCGGTGCAGGATTCGGCGGCCATCACCCTGTATTCTGCGACCGTCGCCGCCGGCTACTACGCCGACCACTGGGTCGCGCTGGCCGAGCAGGAGCGCATGACCAAGATGCGTGCCGCAGCCGTGGTGTTTGCCACCGGCGTGATCGAGCAGCCGGCGGTGTTTCGCAACAACGATCTGCCGGGTGTGATGTCGGCGTCCGGCGCGGCCCGTCTGCTTGCCCGCTATGGGGTCGCCCCCGGCCGTCGGGTGCTCATCGTCGCCGCCAATCTGGAGGCCTATACGCGTTGCCTCGAACTGAAGCAGCGCGGCGTCGCGGTGACGGCCATCGTCGATCTGCGCCACCAGGCTGAGAGCGATGCGGCGGTGTCGGCCTGCCGCGCGCTCGGCATCCCGATGCTGAACGCGAGCGCTCCCTATGAAGCGATTCGCGGCGCCGACGACCGGGTTGCGGGATTGCTGGTCGCGCCCCTGGATGCGAACGGTCAGGTCGACGCCGGCTCACTACGGCGTTTCGACTGCGATGCCATATTGATGAGCGTCGGCTGGGCTGCCGCGGCGCAACTGCTGCTGCAAGCCGGCGGCCGCACGCGGTTTGCCGAGGAACTTCAGCAGTACGTTCCTGATGAGTTGCCGCCGGGAATCTTCGCAGCCGGCCGGGTGAACGGGGTCTACGACCTGGAAGCGCGGCTCGCCGACGGCCGGCGCGCGGGAGCGCAGGCGGCGGCGCACGCGGGATTCGGCACACCCAACGCCGCGGCCGTGGCGCGCAGCAGCCGCTGCCCCTCGCATCCCTTTCCCATCATCGATCACCCGCGGGGCAAGAACTTCGTCGATTTCGATGAGGACCTGCAGGTCAAGGATCT
The DNA here is from genome assembly GCA_035577165.1 of Steroidobacteraceae bacterium. Taxonomy (GTDB): domain Bacteria; phylum Pseudomonadota; class Gammaproteobacteria; order Steroidobacterales; family Steroidobacteraceae; genus Bog-1198. The sequence continues at coordinate 3,860 of DATLVV010000005.1, forward strand.
GGAGAACGCAGCCCAGGAAGGGTTCGATTCCAGCGAGCTTCTAAAGCGCTACAGCACGGTGGGCATGGGTCCCTCGCAGGGCAAGCATTCCAACATGAATGCATTGCGTATTCTGGCCCGCTACCGCGGCACGGCTGTGGGCGAGCTCGGTCTGACCACGGCCCGGCCCATGTATCACCCGGTGCCGATGAAGCTGCTGGCGGGCCGCAGCTTCCAGCCGGAGCGGCGCACACCCATCGACCCACAGCATGCCGGCCTCGGCGCCGTGTGGATGCCGGCGGGAAATTGGCGAAGACCCGAATACTATGCGGTGTCCGGTGAAACCCGCGCGCAAAGCATCGATGCCGAGGTGCACGCGGTACGCAACGCCGTGGGTCTCATCGATGTGGGGACGTTGGGCAAGATCGAGGTCTACGGACCCGGTGCGGCGGAACTTCTCGATCGGGCATACGCCGGACGCTATTCCGATCTGAAAGTGGGTATGACCCGTTACGGCCTGATGTTGGACGAAAGCGGCGTGATCATCGATGACGGCGTAATTGCGCGGCTCGACCCTCAGCTCTTTTACTTTACGACCACCACCGGCGGCTCCGCCACCGTGTTTCGCGAACTGTTGCGTCTCAACGCGCTATGGGGACTCGACTGCGCTCTGGTGAACGTGACCGGCCACCGCGCCGCATTCAATTTCGCCGGTCCTTCGAGCCGTGAGATTCTGCAGAGGTTGACGGACATCGAGTTGCAGGATGAGGCGTTTCCCTATCTGGCCGTGCGCTCGGGTCGGGTCGCGGGGGTGGCGGCGCGTTTGATGCGCGTCGGCTTCGTCGGCGAGCTGGGCTACGAAATTCATGTGGCCGCCGGCAACGGGCTCGAAGTATGGCAGGCGTTGTACGCGGCAGGGGCGCCGCGGGGCCTGCGACCATTCGGCGTTGAAGCGCAGCGCGTGCTGCGCTTGGAAAAAGGCCACCTGATCGTCGGTCAGGACACCGACGGACTCACCGACCCGCTTGAAGCCAATGCGCAGTGGGCGGTGGCAATGAAGAAGCCGTTCTTCGTCGGGCAACGCAGTCTGCGCATCCTGCAGGCGCGCGGACCCCGGCAAAAGCTCATGGGCATCGAACTCGCGGCGGCGGCGCCTTTGCCCAAGGAATGCCACTTGATCATCCACCAGGGAGCAATCGCCGGCCGCGTGACCAGCGTGACCCACTCGCGAGCCCTGAACAAGGGCATCGGGCTCGCGATGTTGTCGCCGGATCTGGCGCAGGTCGGGCGCGACATCCAAATCCGCCTCGATAGCGGCGAACTGCTGCCGGCACGAGTCGCGGCGGCGCCGTTCTATGATCCGAAGAATTTGCGGCAGAAGACGGGTATACCTGCATGAGTGCGCTCGCCTTGGAACGGTGCCGGCAGAAGACCCGGCTGGGCCTCAAAGGCCCCCGGGCCGAAGCATGGCTGACCGCTCAGGGGATCGCGTTGCCGGCGGCACCGAACACCTGGGTGTGCTCCGAGGCGGGCCTGGGCGCGGATGCGCTGCTGGTGGCCCGCCTGGGTCAGAGCGAGTTTTTTCTCGAGGACGATGCGGCCGGAGCGACGCTGCAACGGCTGGCGCCGTCCCTGGATCGGCACCTGCCGGGCGTGTATCCGGTGCTGCGCGAGGATTGGGGATTCAATCTCGGCGGAGACGGGGTTCACGAGGTGCTGGCGCAGGTTTGCAACGTGAATTTCGCCGCGCTGCCG
>DATLVV010000006.1:0-3874 GCA_035577165.1 Steroidobacteraceae bacterium
CTTGAGCACCGCACCGATATTGTTGGCATTCTCGATGGTGTTGTTTTCAATGACCCCCAGCCGGCCTGCAGAAATGCGCACCACCTCTTCGCCCGCGCCGCTCGTGGTGCCGCTCGCGCCGTTGATGAGGCTGCCGATCAGCGCCAGATAGTCGACATTGTTGAACTTGTTGCCAGTCCAGTTCGTCGGGTTGTTCTCGTTGAAATTCAAGAACGTGCCGATGCCGCCGTGCATCGAGGTCTCGACGCTCTCGATAATCCCGCATTGGGCGCACTGAGCCCAGGAATACGCACCGTTATTGCCATTGGAATAGAGGTTCGAGAGCGTGATTTGGTAGGGGATCGTGTAACCACCGGGCGTGCTGACCGCCGCATTCCCCGAGCCGCCGCCCTCGAAATCGATGTCCGCTACCCGACCATCGCCCGACGCGGTGGAGGTCGCAATATAGATCGCAGCACGCCCAGCCGTCGTGTCCTGGAAGATGGGCCGGCCGCTCTGGGTCCCTGCACAGCTGCCATAGGCCCCGACGCTCCAGGTCGTCGCGTTCAGTGTCGCGCTGTCGCCCGTGAAGGTGTCGCCGCACTTGAACAGCACGCGCTTGCCGCTGCTCAGATACGTCGAGCCCAGGGCGGTGTTGAAGCTCGAGCTACTCAAGACCGCCGCACCGGCGGGGCATCCGCCGGATCCGGGGGTCGGGGTCCCGGAGGCCGACACGCAGGTCGTCTTCGTGCCCGCAAAGCCGTTCGACCCGGCCGGATCATAGGCGGTCACTCCGAGCTGGCAGCTCGCGGTGTTGCTGCCGCTATGCGCCGTCACAGTCGCCACATAGGCCGTGTCCACCCCGGTGGTCACGTACAGATGCGCCGCCACTCCGCCTGTCGCACTGTTGCGACTGTTCTTGCCCGGATTGGCACCGTACGCCCAGGTGTTGGACCCCGAGGCGCCGGTGTCGCCGAAGTTCCAGGTGTAAGTCACGTCCTGGAACGCCGTGGTGTTGCCAGTAATCGCGCTATCCGTCGTGCCGCTCGCATCGAAGAACACCAGGAGCGGTGAAATGCCGGTGTCGCGCACCATGCTCGCCCTCAGGGTGAGCGAACCGCTCGTCCCCGTGCAGGACAAGCCGGTCGGAGGCGGGGTGCTCGCCGTGACGGTCACAGTCGCCGATTGGCTGGCGCTGCCACCGGCTCCGGTGCAGGTCAAGGCATAGGTCGCGCTGGATGAGAGTGCACCCGTGCCATACGTGCCGCTCGCCGCTTTGTTTCCGCTCCAAGCTCCCGAGGCTGTGCACGAGGTGGCATTGGTGGAAGACCAGGTCAAAGTCGAGCCACTGCCGCTCGACACGCTGGTCGGATTCGCGCTGATCGAAACGGTGGGCGGGGGGATGGCCGCTACGGTCACCGTCGCCGATTGGCTGGCAGTGCCGCCCGCTCCGGTGCAGCTCAAGGCATAGGTTGCGCTGGTTGAGAGCGCACCGGTGCTGTACGTGCCACTCACTGCTTCTGCTCCGCTCCACGCGCCCGAGGCCGAGCACGAGGTCGCATTGGTCGAGGACCAGGTCAAGGTCGAACCATTGCCGCTCGACACGTTCGTCGGGCTCGCACTGATCGATATCGTGGGCGGGCTGGGTGCGGGCGCGCTGGCGGCATCGCCATTGATCGTCACGATCGCGGACGTGATCGAGCCCAGAGATGCGCCTGAGGCGCCCGCAATGGCGACAGCAAAAGTCTTCGTGCCTGCAAACGGCGCGGCGTTGCTGATGGGGATCACAAAGGACTTCGGCGACGAATCGCGCCTGCCCCAGCTGAGCGAGCCGTGCGTGGAGGTGTAATCGGTGCCCGCCAAGGCGGTGATGTTGGCGGTGGCGTAGCTCACCGAGGCGCCGCCGCTGCCGGTGCGGCTGACGGTGATCGTCACGTAACCGGCGTTCTGTGCCGCGGTGTAGGTGGCTGCAGTCAGCGACACCACGCCGTTGCCCCATCTCGTTCCTGCCGCCGAGTCGTTGTGCGCGCTTGCGCCGAAATAAATGAGCAGCGCGCCAATCATGGAAAGTAAAGATCGCTGTGAATACATTCGTCCACCTCAGAGAAATTTTTCAGCGAGCAGCGCTCTCGCGTTGTGAAAAAAAAGCGACGGGAAGTAAATGCTGCCGGCCGCGATTAGTTTTGCTTGGTAGGTGGGATTTGTAACGGCAATGCCGGGCTCATTCCAATGTCTCTGATCCCGTACACTGAGCGCGGTCGGATGTCTCTGATTTCGGACACGGGGATTTGCTGAACGCGCGACGAGCTGTTCAGCTAATGAACAAATGATCAATTATGGAAAGGAGGAATTTCCGCGCCCGGATTCCCGGACGAGCGCAACTCGGCGAGGCTCGGGGTTCGCGGTTACGCCGTGTTGCCGGCGTCGACGGTGATCACCGTGCCGGTGATGTTGCGGCCGCCGTCGCCGAGCAGGAACTCGATGCTGCGCGCCACGTCGATGGGATCGGCCATGCGCTTCAAGGCACTGCGGCGCACGATCTTCTCGCGTTCACCCTCGCCGAGTTCGTGGGTCATCTCGGTGGCAATGAATCCGGGCGCAATCGCGTTCACCGTGATGCCGAGCTGACCGACCTCGCGCGCCAGCGAGCGGGTGAAGCCGACCAGCGAGGCCTTGGTGGCGCTGTACACCGACAGTCCGCTGTAGCCGGTGGAGGCGACGATCGAGGCGATGTTGATGATCCGGCCTTCGCCGTGCGCCATCATCGATCGAACCACGTATTTCGACAGTAGGATGGGCGAGACGGTATTGAGCTGGATCAACCGCTGTATATCCGCGTCGCGCATGTTGCTGAGCACGCCGCTGGTGCCGAGCCCCGCGTTGTTGACCAAGCCGTAAATCGGTCCGAAATCTGCACGCAGCGATTTCACCAGGGGGCCGATCAGAGCTATGTCGGCCAGGTCGCAGGCTCGGAACTCGATGGCGCCGCGGCCGCCATCCGCGGCCGCCCGGCTCGCGGCGGTGAGCTCTTCGCTGCTTTTGCGGGCGATCGCGATAACCCGATAGCCGCTCTCCGCGAGGGTGCGGGCCATGGTGAGCCCGAGCCCGCGGCTGGCGCCGGTGACGATGATATTTTGCATTGGCCATTATCATCCATGCGGCAAATCAGCAGCAAGGGCAGGGGGCCTTCTGTCAAACTCGACCGCCATGAATCCTGCGGTGTTGTCGGCCTCTGTGGGCACCCTGTTTCCTCCGGGTGCCTGCGCCGCTGAATTGCGCGCGCCGGGAGATCCCGCGCTGCTGCTGCCCGAAGAAGCAGCATTTCTCGGGAGGGCGGTGCCGAAGCGGGTGCGGGAATTCGCCGCGGGGCGCCTGTGCGCGCGGCGCGCCCTGGCGGAGTTCGGGATCAGCGACTTTCCGCTCCGGGTCGCCGCTGACCGGCAAGCGGTGTGGCCTCAATCCATGGTCGGCAGCATCACCCACACCGCGGGATTCTGCGCCGCGGCGGTCGCCGAGCGATCGCGCATCTCGGCCCTGGGGCTCGATACGGAGGTGGTCGGCCACGTGAATCCGGAGATCTGGCAGCGGATCTGTGCTCCCGGTGAAATGGCCTGGATCGAGTCGTTGCCGGCCGCCACCCAAGCCGCCGCGGTGACCCTGATTTTCTCGGCCAAGGAAGCGTTCTACAAGTGCCAATTCCCGCTGACCGGTGAGCCTCTGGGTTTTCATGACGCGCGGGTGGAGGCCGTGCCGCAGGGGCCCTCGGAGGGCATGCTCCTGGTTCACGCCTGCCGCAGCATCGTGATGGCCGGGCACACCGCGCTGCCCGTACGAGGCCGCTATCGATATCACGAGGGGTTCCTCACGGCCGGCGTCAGCGTGGCCGCGGGGGAAC
>DATLVV010000007.1:0-6456 GCA_035577165.1 Steroidobacteraceae bacterium
CGATGAGTTTTGAGCTGTACTCGGACTACCTCCCGGCCGGCGATCAACCGCAAGCGATAGAAAAACTGGTGGATGGACTGACCAGCGGCCTCGCGCACCAGACGTTGTTGGGCGTGACCGGTTCGGGCAAGACCTTCACCATTGCCAACGTCATCCAGCAGGTGCAGCGTCCGACGTTGGTGCTCGCCCACAACAAGACGCTGGCGGCGCAGTTGTACGGCGAGTTCAAGGTGTTCTTCCCCAAGAACGCCGTGGAATACTTCGTGTCGTACTACGACTACTATCAACCTGAGGCGTATGTGCCGGCATCGGACACCTTCATCGAGAAGGATGCTTCGATCAACGAGCACATCGAGCAAATGCGCCTGTCGGCGACCAAAGCGCTGCTCGAGCGGCCTGACTCCATCATCGTCGCCACCGTGTCGGCGATCTATGGCTTGGGCGACCCCGAGGCCTACCTCAGCATGGTCCTGCACATGTCGCGCGGCGATCGGCTGGAACAGCGCAAGCTGCTGCGGCGTCTTGCGGACATGCAGTACACGCGCAACGAAATCGATTTGCAGCAGGGTACCTATCGTGTGCGCGGCGATGTCATCGACATCTTTCCGGCAGAGTCGGAACGCGAAGCGGTTCGCGTGGAATTGTTCGATGATCAAGTGGACGCATTGAGTTTCTTCGATCCCCTGACGGGCGAGGTGCTGCGCAAGGTGCCGCGCCTCACCGTTTATCCTTCCAGCCACTACGTGACGCCCAAGGAGAGGGTGCAAGGCGCCGTTGAGGAGATCCGCACCGAACTGCGCGCGCGGCTGCTCGAGTTGCACGGGGCCGGCAAGCTGGTGGAAGCCCAGCGGCTGCAGCAGCGCACCTTGTTCGACCTGGAGATGATGAACGAGGTCGGGTATTGCGCCGGCATCGAGAATTACTCGCGCTACCTGTCGGGCCGCCAGGCCGGAGAACCGCCGCCGTGCCTGTTTGACTACCTGCCCAAGGACGCCCTGCTGGTGATCGACGAGAGTCATCAGACCATTCCGCAGCTGGGAGCCATGTACAAGGGCGATCGCTCGCGCAAGGAAACCCTGGTGGAATACGGCTTCCGCCTGCCGTCGGCGCTCGACAACCGGCCGCTGCGATTCGAGGAATTCGAGCATATGGCGCCGCAGGCCATCTATGTGTCGGCGACGCCGTCGCATTACGAGAAGCGGGTGTCCGCTCAAGTCATCGAGCAGGTGGTGCGGCCGACCGGCTTGACCGATCCCGCGGTCGAGATCAGGCCGGTGCGCGCCCAAGTGGACGACTTGTTGTCGGAGATTCGCTTGCGCGCCCACGCCAACGAACGCGTGTTGGTCACGACTCTCACCAAGCGCATGGCGGAGGATCTGACCGAATACTTGAACGAGCACGGGGTCAAGGTCCGCTACCTGCATTCGGATATCGAAACCGTGGAGCGCTCCGAAATCATCCGCGACCTGCGCCTGGGAAAATTCGACGTCATCGTCGGCATCAATTTGCTGCGCGAAGGCCTCGACATGCCCGAAGTGTCCTTGGTAGCCATCCTGGATGCCGACAAGGAAGGATTCCTGCGCTCGGAAGGATCCTTGATTCAAACCATCGGCCGTGCGGCACGCAACATCCAGGGCAAGGCGATTTTGTATGCGGACGTGAGGACCGGTTCGATCGAACGGGCCATTGCTGAGACCGACCGGCGCCGCAACAAGCAGATCGAGTTCAACGCTGCGCACGGCATTACGCCGCGCACCATCGTCAAGGCGGTGAGCGATGTCATGGAAGGCGCGCGCGCGGTGCAGGAACGCGAACGCTACGAAGCGGACGAGGCGTTGGCGCTGGCTCCTGAGCAGGCGGTCAAACGCATCAAGAAGCTCGAGGCCGAGATGATGAAGCTGGCGCGCAATCTGGAGTTCGAGCAGGCGGCGCGGCTGCGTGATCAGATACAGAAGCTCCGGCAGGCCGCCTTTGGCGTGCCCAACACGCGAACGGGCTAAAGCGACGCGAGGGACCTATGACCAATCAACAGAGTCAATACCCCGACGAGGATCTCGACAGGACCGATCAGCTGCCCATTCTCCAGGGCACGCTGCCGGAAGACGATATCGAGGACGACGCGGTGCGCATGGATCACACCGCGGTGCTGCCCGGCTCCGCCTCGTTCGCCGCGGGTGCGACCGACTTCGTACGCTCCTCGAGCGTGGATTTGCCGTCGCTCGCGGAGAGTGTGCGCTCGGTGGAGGAGCGCATCGCGCGGCAAAACGCCGAATATGAAGCGCTGACTCGCGCTCATGAGCGGGCACGGGAGGCCGAGACGACGGCGGTGGCGCGTGCCCATGCGCTGGCGGTCGATCTGGCGTCGGTCCGCAGCGCACTCGAGTCCGAGCAAATGCGCTCGCGGGAAATGGACCGGACGCTGGCCGAAAGAAGCGCCGCGATGGAGGCCGCTCGGGTGCGCGCCGAAGACGCCCTGCGCGAGTCCGATCGCCATCAGGGCGAGTCGCTGACGCTGCGCGATTCGCTCGCTGCGCGCGAATCCACCATTGCACAGGTGCTGCATTCTCTCGGCGAGCGCGACGCGCAGCTGGCGGCGCTGCAGTCGGAACACGCCAAGATCGTGCCGGTGCTCGAAGCCAAGTCGAAATCAACCAGCCAGCTGGAAGCGGAACTGCAAAGTTCGCGCGCCCAAGTCAACGCTCTGGCGCAGGACCTCAAGGCCGGCCGGGATGCGGCCGCGGCGCTCAATCTGGAGTTCACGCGCAGCGAGTCGCAGGTGAATGCCGCACGCTCGGAATTGGCCATTGCAAAGACCCAGGCCGCTTCCTACCTGGAGCTGCTGCGGACCCGCGAATGGCGCCGCGGGTTCGATCAAAATATGTTCCGTGAGATGGACGCGCAGGTCGGCGCCGCAAACGCCGGACACGGCGCACTCGAATCGGAGCGCAGCCGCCTGCACGGCCGGGTGGTCGAATTGGAAGCGAAATTGGCGGCGCAATTGGCTGCTGCGGAAACCGAGCGGAGCCACTTGACGGCTGCATTGGCGGCCCGCGAGCGGACCATTGCCGAGACGCACGAGCGCGGCAGCGCGGAAGAGCAGAGAATCGCGGAATTGCTCGAAGCCGCGCAGCTGCGGGAAGCCGAGCACGCGACGCAGATCGCCGGCCTGCGCGGGGAGCAGGCGGCGCAGATCGCGCGGCTGCAATCCGAGGCCGACACCCATGAGCAGGAAATGGCCGTGTTGATGGCGCACCTGCAGGAAGCGCGGCGGCCCATCCAATCGATAGAAGCCGACGTCAAGCGCCTCACCGAAGCGTTGACGGCCAAGACCGCGGCGTTCCAGCACCTCGAAGAGGAAAATCGGAATTTGCGGGGTGCGTTGGAACGGACCCGCGGTCAACTCGAGGAGCGCGAATTCCTCATACGCCGCCTGGAGCGCAGCGAAAGCAACAATGCCAATGTGCTGGGCCGCATCCAGACCAGCATCGAGCGTCTGGGTGCCGGTGCGGCCACTTTGGGGACCGGCGCGGCTGCGGCGCCCGCAACCGAGTGGTCGGCGGAGCTCATCAGAATCGACGGCGAGCGTCCGGTGACGCATGTCTTGTCGCGGCGTACGCGCATTGGCCGGGCCGCCGGCTGCGAACTGCAGATCGATTCCGGGTCGGTGAGCCGTCACCACGCGTTGGTGGTGGTGAGTCCCCGAGAGACCGTCATCGAGAATCTCAACAGCACCAATGGAGTGCTAGTGAACGGCCGCAAAGTGTCGCGCCAGCCCCTGAGCGACGGCGACGCCGTGACCATCGGCGAGGTCCAATTTCGCTATTTGGCGAGACCCATTACGCATCCGGCGGAGCCGAAGCCGGCCGAACCGGTGGCCTGATCGCCGGTCGCAGCGGATGCTTTTTGGCGCGAAATCCGGTATCTTTCGCGCCCTTCGAGCGCGCTTAGCTCAGCGGTAGAGCATCACCTTGACATGGTGGGGGTCAGTGGTTCGATCCCACTAGCGCGCACCATCCTTGTAGGGTGCTGGATCTATGCCCGTAATTACGCTTCCGGACGGAAGTCAGAGACGCTTTGATCGTGCGATTTCCGTCGCGGATGTCGCCGCGAGCATTGGTCCTGGCCTCGCCAAGGCGGCGCTGGCCGGCAGAGTCGACGGCGTCCTGGTGGATACGTCGGCGCTGATCGATCACGACGCCTCTTTGAGCATCGTGACCGACAAGGACCCCGACGGCCTCGACATCATCCGCCACTCCACGGCGCACTTGCTCGCGAATGCGGTGCAGGAACTGTACCCGGAAGCGCAGGTCACCATCGGCCCGGTCATCGAGGACGGCTTTTACTACGATTTCGCCTACAAGCGCCCTTTCTCGACCGAGGATTTGGCGGCGATCGAAAGGCGCATGGCCGAGATCTCCGCCAAGGACTTGCCGGTGCACCGCCGTGTCATGCCGCGCGATGAGGCGGTGGCGCACTTCAAGAAAATTGGCGAGCACTACAAGGCTGAAATCATCGGCGCCATACCGGCGGGCGAGTCGATCAGCCTGTACGGGCAGGGCGACTGGGAGGATTTGTGCCGCGGGCCGCATGTGCCGAGCACCGGCAAGCTCAAGGCGTTCAAGCTGATGAAGGTGGCCGGCGCCTATTGGCGCGGCGATTCGCGCAATGAAATGCTGCAGCGGATTTACGGCACGGCCTGGGCCAATGAGAAGCAGCTCAAGGAATACCTCACGCGCCTCGAAGAGGCGGAGAAGCGCGATCATCGCCGCATCGGCAGGGAATTGGACCTGTTCCACCTGCAGGAAGAGGCTCCCGGCGCCGTGTTCTGGCATCCGAAGGGTTGGGCGCTGTTTCAGCAGTTGATTGCCTACATGCGCGAGCGCCAGGCAGCCGCCGGGTTTCTAGAAGTCAACACGCCCGAGGTCATGGACCTCGAGCTGTGGGTGAAATCCGGGCACATCGAGACCTTCGGCGAAAACATGTACATGACGACGACGCCCGATGAACGAACCTTCGCCATCAAGCCGATGAACTGTCCCGGCCATATCCAGGTGTTCAAACAGGGCTTGCGCAGCTACCGCGAGCTGCCGCTGCGCTTGGCGGAATTCGGCAAGGTGCATCGCTACGAGCCCTCCGGCGCCCTGCATGGGCTGATGCGGGTTCGCGCCTTTACCCAGGACGACGCGCATATTTTTTGCACGCCCGACCAGATCACGGACGAAGCGGTCAAGGTCACCGAGTTAATCCTGAGCATTTACCGCGACTTTGGTTTCGACGACGTACGGATCAAGTTCTCCGACCGGCCGCCGAAGCGCGTGGGATCGGACGATATCTGGGACAAGGCCGAGGCGGCATTGCGTCAGGCCGCGGCGGCAGCCGGCATCGAAACCACGCTGAACCCCGGGGAGGGGGCCTTCTATGGTCCCAAGTTGGAATTTGTGCTGAGAGATGCCATTGGCCGCGATTGGCAATGCGGCACTCTGCAAGTGGACTTCAATCTCCCAGGGCGTCTGGGCGCCTCCTACGTGGGGGAGGATGGCCAGAAACACACCCCGGTCATGCTGCACCGGGCCATGTTTGGCTCCCTGGAGCGATTTATTGGGATTTTGATCGAACATCACGCCGGCAAACTGCCCACCTGGCTGGCGCCGGTACAGGCCGTGGTGATGGGAATTACCGACAGACAGGAGAAATACTGCCTTGAGGTGGCGGAAAACTTGAGAAATCAGGGGCTTCGGGTCGAAACGGACTTGAGGAATGAGAAGGTTGGCTTTAAAATCCGCGAGCACACACTTAAACGTGTCCCTTTCCTGCTGGTCGCCGGCGACCGGGAAGTGGAGGGGCGCACCCTGGCCGTACGCACGCGCGGTGGCAAAGACTTAGGTAGTTTGGGGCTGGCCGAGCTCACCACCTTACTTTGCAACGAAGTCGCGAGCCGCGGCCGTCTTGTTTTGGAGGATCGCTAATCGCAACGTCGAAGCGCGTCAGGCGCAATGAGGAGATCTCCGCACCCTCGGTGCGCGTGATCGCGGCAGATGGAAGCCAAGCAGGGGTCATGTCACGCGCAGAGGCGCTGCAAATGGCCAGTTCGCAAACACTGGATCTCGTCGAGGTCTCGCCGATGGCGGAGCCTCCGGTGGTCCGTGTCATGGATTTCGGCAAGTTCTTGTTCGAACAGAACAAGAAGGCGCATGCGGCGAAGCGCAAGCAGAAGCAGATTCAGGTCAAAGAAGTGAAATTTCGTCCCGGGACGGAAGAGGCGGACTACCAGGTCAAACTGCGTAGCATCATCCGCTTCCTGACCGAGGGTGATAAGGCCAAGGTGACATTGCGTTACCGCGGCCGTGAGCTCGTACATCAGGACATCGGTCGGCGTCTATTGACGCGGATTTCTGAGGACCTCGCACCGTATTCGGTGGTGGAGCAGAACCCGCTGATGGAAGGCAAACAGATGAT
>DATLVV010000008.1:0-3221 GCA_035577165.1 Steroidobacteraceae bacterium
TCGGTTCCCGGAGGATGAAATTTCCCGTATGCGCGCCGACGAAGCGGCGGACGGCACGTCGTTGGTGGACCGCTTTCACCTGTGCTTCGCCCTTGGCAAGGCCTTCGAGGACCGCGGCGACTATGCGGAGTCCTTTCGCTACTACGAGCGCGGCAACGCCCTCAAGAAGTCGCAGACCCGCTATCGTCCGGAGCCGGTCGAGCGCAACACGCGGCTGCAACAGTCCATCTGCACCCGGGAGTTCTTCGCTGCGCGACACAACGTCGGCTCGCAGGATCCCTCGCCCATCTTCATAGTCGGCTTGCCCCGGTCGGGATCGACGCTGCTCGAGCAGATCCTTGCTTCGCACTCGAAGGTCGAAGGCACGATGGAGCTGGCGGATATCCCGCGAATGGTGCTGGAACTGCAGGGCCGCGAACCGGAGGACACCAACCCACGCTACCCGCGCGTGCTCGGGGAACTGATCCCGGCGGATTTTTTACGCCTCGGCGAGAAATATATCGCCGACACCCGCGTGTACCGGACCGGCAAACCGTTCTTCATCGACAAGATGCCGAACAACTTTCGCCATATCGGGCTGATTCATCTGATATTGCCCAATGCCAAGATCATCGATGCGCGCCGCAATGCTCTGGCGTGCTGTTTCAGCAATTTCAAGCAATTGTTCGCCTCCGGTCAGGATTTCACCTACGGGCTCGAGGACATCGGCCGCTACTACCGAACCTACGTCGAATTGATGGCGCATTGGGACTCCGTCCTTCCCGGCAGGATCCTGCGGGTCGAGCATGAGGCGGTGGTCGACGATCTCGAAGCGACGGTCAGGCGCATTCTCGAATTCTGCGGCCTCGAATTCGAGCCGCAGTGCGTGGAGTTCTACAAAACCGAGCGCAGCATCCGGACGGCGAGCTCCGAGCAGGTCCGGCAGCCGATTTTCAAGGAAGGCATCGATCAGTGGCGGAACTTCGAGCCCTGGCTGGGACCCCTCAAGGAAGCCCTGGGACCCTTGGCTTCGTAGAATACTCATCAAATAACCTAGGTACCCCAATGCCGCGTTTTTTCCGTGCTTCATCTTTGAGCAGTCTTGGCGCAATGGCAGCAGTGTGCGTCGGCGTCGCGAATGCCGCCCCGCCCCCGGCACCCTATCGGCCCATCGTCCCGAGCCTGGCGGACAAGACCATCGTGCTGACGGGCCGGGACCTGACGATCGAGCAAGTCGTGCAAGTGGCCCGCCACGGCGCCAAAGTTGCGCTGTCCCCCGAAGCGCGACAGCGCTCCGCCGATGCCCATGCGCTGCTGTTGGAAGCGGCCGCGGAAGGCGTGTCGGTGTATTGGTTCAATCGCGGTTCGGGCTCCGGCCGCGAGCGATTCATCTTCACCGGCGATCCCCTGTCTCCGCAGAACAAGAAATTCCTGGAGGAGCGGCAACTGGCGATATTTCGGCGCGGTGCGCTCGCGGGAATGGGTCCGGAAATCAGCGAGGAAGAAGTCGTCCGGGCCATGCTGGTGGTGCGTGCCAATACCATGAGTTTCGAGGCCGCCAGCCCGCAGCTGACCCAGCGCCTGCTGGATTTGTTGAACCAGCGCATTACCCCCGTGGTGCAGTCGCGCGGTACCGTCGGCGAAGGAGATCTGGGACCGTTCACGAATGTCGGCGCGGTCATGGTCGGCGCAGGCAACGCTTACTACCGGGGGGTGCGCATGTCCGCGGCCGAGGCGCTGAAGCAGGCCGGGCTCGCGCCATTGGCGCCGTTCGGGGCGGATGACAGTGAATTGGAAAGCACCAACGCCTATGCGACCGGGCGGGTCGCGCTGCTGCTGTACGACGCCCGCGAAGCGCTGTCGTGGGCGGATCTGGTCTACGCCATCGACCTCAACGGCATGAACAGCAGCATTTCGCCGCTGTCCCAGCCGGTGCAGGCAAACCGGCCGTTCAAATGGCTGAACTGGGATGCCGCCCGCGTGCTCGCCATGCTCAAGGGCAGTTATTTATTCGAGTTGGACGATAAGCGAGTGATTCAAGATCCCGAGAGCCTGCGTGCTTCATCGATCCGGCAGGGCTCCGCGTGGCATGCCTGGGCGCAACTGCGCGATGTCGCGTTGATTCAAATGAACTCCTCGGATCACAACCCGGCGGTACGTGTCGGCGCCTCGCCGTCGGATTCATGGGAACTCGCGACTCCGCAGCTGGCGCAATTCTACGTCAAGGGCAGCGCGCGAAATCACGGGCAGCACGGCTTCATATTCTCGAACGCCAACTGGGATCCTTACCCGATGGCCAACGAAGTGGAGGCCTTCACCATAGCGCTCGCCAACATGGATACGGCAGTCGCGCAAAGGATGCTGCGCTTCACCAGCGCGTTCTTCACCGTCATCACCCCCTCGGACGAATCGCCCGGCGAACCAGGCCGCTTTCATCTGACTCAGGGCAGCGAAATCGACGCGGTTGCGCTGATGCAGGAAATCCAGGGACAGATCAATCCCGTGCCGCCCGAAGGCAACGCGCTGATTCAAAATGTCGAGGACATGCAGACTCAGACCCGCCTCAAAATCAGCCGCGCACAGACCGTGGTGCAAGACACCATCGACCTGCTGGCCGAAGATCTATTGACCGGCACCTACTGGCTGGACTTGCGCAAGGAGCAGAATTCCAACCGCGCCTTCGGCGACTCGCCCACGGCGGTGTGGAAGGCCTTTCGCGCCACTCTGCCGTTCAATGGCGCCGGCGCGGCGGCCGCAGCCGCACCCATTCACGAAATTGCGGCGGGCTTCATCCGCAGCAACCCGGCCGAGAATTTCTACAGGGACAACGCGCGCGAACCCGCGGCAGCGCAGGCCCCGATCGAATGATTGCCAACGCGCGGATGTACTCGGTGAGCCCGGAGGCGGCCGGTCTGTGGCGGCGCCTGCTGATCGCCGTGATCGAGCATGCCGGGCTCGACATCCGGCTGCTGGAACACACGGAGCCTGCGCCCATCGATGAGTTATGGCAGCGCCGCGACATGGCTGCGGTCTTCATGTGCGGGTTGCCTTTTTCCCGCTCCAATCCACGCCCGGAGCTGATTGCGGCACCGGTCCCCTCGCCGCCCGATTTTCACGGCCTGCCGCAATACTGGAGCGCGATGGTGGTACGAAAGGACAGCCCCCATCAAATCATCCAGGACACTTTCGGCGGCCGGATCGCCCTGACCGTACCGGACTCGCAATCCGGGTGCCTCGCCCCC
>DATLVV010000009.1:0-7776 GCA_035577165.1 Steroidobacteraceae bacterium
GCGCGATCTCGACGGGTCCTGAAGCCGCGGCGGCACGCGCCATCTCCACCACCCGCAACGGATTGACCTCGCCGTCGAAGGGACAGCCGAAGGCCGTGGAAATGGTGATCTGCGCGCGGCGGCCATGTTCGCGCGCCAAACGCACCACCTCGCAGCACATGGCCAGCGATGCATCGGACGACATGCCCTGATTGCGGACCGCGAAGCCGTCGGAGGCTGCACAAGCCGCACCCAACTCCTCCATACCCGCTTCGATTGCCCGAAATGCGCCGCGCTTGTTCAACACCAGGCCGATGAAAATGACCCCATCGCGCCGCGGCAGCGCGGCTGCGACGGCATCGGCATCGGCCATCTGCGGCACGAGCTTGGGGCTCACAAAGCTGGTCGCCTCGATTCGCCGCACCCCAGCATCGAGCGCATGGCGAATAAAATCCAGTTTTTGCGCGGTGCTGAACAACACCGTTTCGTTTTGCAATCCGTCGCGGGGACCGACTTCGACAATTTCTATTTCTTGCATATTTAACCTTTCATTTCAATAAATTAAAGTTTAAATATCATGTTGGTTCTATCCTGCGCTGGGTCCATAGCCGCCGCCGCCAGGGGTCAGGATGACGAAACTATCGCCGGCCGCCATTTCGGCCTGGGCGATATGCCCCAGACGCTCTTCCCGCCCGTCGCCGCGCACGATCCAGTTCTCCCCGGTTGCTCCGCACTCGCCGCCGTTCAATCCAAACGCACCATGCAGCCGCCCGTTACTCAAAATCGAGGCCGTCATCGCTTGCAGGAATCGAATCCGCCGCACACCGCCATCGCCGCCCCGCCAACGCCCGGCGCCGCCGGACCCTGCCCGGATCTCATAGGACTCTAGTCGCACCGGGAAGCGAAACTCCAGAACTTCCGGGTCCGTCAGCCGCGAATTGGTCATATGTGTTTGGACCACGCTGGTGCCGTCAAATTCAGGGCCGGCACCGGAGCCGCCGGCCACGGTCTCGTAGTATTGATACTGCGCGTTGCCGAATGTGAAATTGTTCATGGTGCATTGGCCCGCCGCCATGACCCCGAGTGCCCCGTATAGCGCGTTGGTGAGGCAGGTCGAGGTTTCCACATTGCCGGCCACCACCGCGGCCGGGAACTGTGGGCTCAGCATACAGCCCTCGGGCAGAATGATCTGCAGCGGCTTGAGGCATCCCGCATTCAGCGGAATATCGTCGTTCACCAGGGTCCGAAATACATACAGAACGGCGGCCGTGGTGATGGCCCGCGGTGCATTGAAGTTATTCCGCTGTTGGCCGCTGGTGCCGCTGAAATCGATGCAGGCGCTGCGATCGGCCGGATCGACGCGCACCCTGACGCAGACCTGCGCGCCGTTGTCGAGCGGCAGGGTGAACTCGCCGTCCTTGAGGGCCGTGATGACGCGGCGCACCGATTCCTCGGCGTTGTCCTGCACGTGGCGCATGTAGGCAACCACAGTGTCGCGGCCGTGCTGCGCCACCGCTGCCTTGAGTTCCCACACGCCCTTCTCATTGGCCGCAATTTGTGCCCGCAGGTCCGCCAGATTCTGCGCCGGATTGCGCGAGGGGTGGGCGCCCGTACAGAGTACCCGGCGCAGCGCCTCTTCGTGCAGAGTGCCGCGCTCGATCAGCTTGAAGTTGTCGATCAACACCCCTTCGTCGGCAATGCTGGCCGAAAACGGCGGCATGGAACCGGGCGTGATGCCGCCGATATCCGCATGATGGCCGCGCGAGGCGACAAAAAAACTCGGCGCGGCATCGAGGTCCTGCAGGTACACCGGCGTCACCGCCGTGACGTCCGGCAAGTGCGTTCCGCCATGGTAGGGATCGTTCAACACATAGACATCGCCGCACTGCATGTCGGGGTTACGCGCGATGACCGTGCGGATCGATTCGCTCATCGAGCCCAAGTGCACCGGCATGTGCGGCGCATTGGCGATCAACGAACCCTCGGCATCGAACACGGCGCAGCTGAAATCCAGTCTTTCCTTGATGTTCACGGAATAGGCGGTGTTCTGCAGGCGCAGACCCATTTGCTCGGCGATGCTCATGAAGAGGTTGTTGAACAACTCCAACCTGACAGGATCGACCTGGGTGCCCGCTGCATGACGTGTGATGCGGGGCCGAACACGCTGCAATTCGAGGCAGCCCGCGGGCGTCACCATCGCCCGCCATCCCGGTTCGACAACCGTGGTGGCATTGCGCTCGGCCAGAATGGCCGGGCCGTCGATACTGGCGCCGGCTCGCAGCGACTCGACGCGATAGAGATCGACTTCGTGCCAGCCGGCGTCCTCCTCATCGAGGCAGTACATGCGAACCCTCGCGTCTGCGACTGCCGCAATGGCGGCCGGCCCAGCCCCCGCCGCGGCGCTGTCCGGCGGCTCGGCGCTGTCCGGCGGCACGGCGCCGGGGGCGATGCATTCCATCGATACCGACTCGATTACCAACGGTTGATTCGGCATGAGAAACGCGAAACGTTGCCGGTAGTTGTGCTCGAACTCTTCGCGCATCGCGCCGGCCGCCTCGGCGGACGGACTTTGCATGGGCAACTCCACCCCCAAGGCTGTGTCCGTCCCCTGGTAGCGCAGGTACACGCGTGCAACGCTGCGCAGAGTATCGGCGCCCAGCCCCTGAGCCCGCAGTTCCTCGACGGCCTGTGTTTGCAGTCGCGCCGCAAGCTGCCGCGCCTCGCGAAGCCCGGGCTCGTCCAGCTGCCGCTCCACCGCCCCGTCCCGCATTACGATCTGGTCGGCGAGTCCCATGCCATATGCGGAAAGCACGCCCGCCAATGGATGAATGAAGATGCACCCCATGCCGAGCGCGTCGGCTACGCCGCAGGCGTGTTGCCCGCCGGCGCCACCGAAACATTGCAGCGTGTAGCCGCTCACATCGTAGCCGCGCATCACGGAGATGCGCTTTACGGCATTGGCCATGCTGCCCACGGCAATCTGCAGCGCACCCGCCGCCGCCTGCTCCGCACTGATCGGGCGGCCGGTGGCGCCGGTCATGCATTGCGCCAGTTCAGCGAAGCGTCGCGCGACGACGTCGCGGTCCAGCGTCTGGTCCGCACCGGGGCCGAATACGCGCGGAAAGAATTCCGGCTGGATGCGGCCCAGCAAGATATTCGCGTCGGTGATGGTCAGCGGGCCTGCGCGCCGATAACTCGCGGGTCCGGGGTCGGCGGCCGCGGACTGCGGACCCACACGCAGGCGCAAGCCATCGAAGCGGATGATCGAGCCGCCCCCCGCCGCGATGCTGTGAATGCTCATCATGGGCGCGCGAACCCGGACACCGCCGACTTCGGTATCGAAAGCACGCTCGTACTCACCCGAATAGTGGCTGACATCGGTGGAAGTGCCTCCCATGTCGAAGCCGATGAGTTTGCAATGGCCGGCGGCCTGAGCGGTGCGCACCATGCCGACGATGCCACCGGCCGGACCGGACAGAATCGCATCCTTGCCCTGGAAATGATCCGCCTGGGTCAATCCGCCCGAGCTCTGCATGAAATAGAGCGGGACGCCGGGCATGAGACGAGCCACGCCTTCCACATAGCGGCGCAGAATCGGCGAGAGGTAGGCATCCACCACGGTGGTATCGCCGCGCGGCACCAGCTTCATGAGGGGGCTCACGCGGTGCGACACCGAAATCTGAGTAAAGCCGATCCGTCGCGCCAGCGCTTCGGCGGCCAGCTCGTGGTCCACATAGCGGTAGCCGTGCACAAACACGATGGCGCAGGAGCGCAGACCCGCTGCGAAGGCCGACTGCAATTGCGCGCCGAGCGCCGCTTCATCCAAGGGTTCGATGAGTTCGCCGCGGGCGCCCACCCGCTCCACGGCCTCGATCACGCGCTCGTACAGCATTTCGGGAAGCACGATGTGCCGGTCGAACAGCCGCGGTCTTGCCTGAGTTGCAATGCGCAGCGCGTCGCGAAAGCCGCGCGTGATTATCAGTAGCGTGCGTTCGCCCTTGCGCTCGAGCAGCGCATTGGTGGCGACCGTGGTCCCCATCTTCACGCAGGCCACTCGTTCTGGCGTAATCGGCTCTCCCGGCGCCAACCCCAGCACCAGCCGGATGCCTTCGACCGCCGCATCCGGATACTGCGATGGATTCTCCGACAGCAGCTTGTGGGTGCGAAGTGCGCCGTCGGGGGCGAAGCCGACGATGTCCGTGAACGTGCCGCCCCGATCGATCCAGAACTGCCAGCGTGGGCTCATGTCCGGGTTCCTAAGCGCCGGCGTTGGCATTCACCGGGTCGGCGCCGGCAACGGGCGTCGCGTCGACGACGAACACTTGACCGCGGGTCTCCGGAAGCGCCCAGGCGGAGA
Source organism: Steroidobacteraceae bacterium (assembly GCA_035577165.1). Taxonomy (GTDB): domain Bacteria; phylum Pseudomonadota; class Gammaproteobacteria; order Steroidobacterales; family Steroidobacteraceae; genus Bog-1198. The sequence goes on from DATLVV010000009.1 coordinate 4,337, forward strand.
TCACCACCAGTGCATAGGCGGCCGCGGTGAAGGCTGCGATCGATTGACCCAGCGAAATGTGGGTGCTCCACGCGCCGATCAGCGCCGGGCAGGCGGCGCCGATGGCGCGGCCGGTGCTGTAGCAGAATCCCTGGCCCGAACAGCGCACCTCGCCCGGAAATAGCTCGGCAAAACAGGCGCCCATGCCGGCAAAAATACCCAGGATGAAAAACCCCAGCGGAAAACCGATCAGCAACATGCCGCCGCTCACCGGCATGTGGGTGTAGATCAAGATCAACAACGCCCCGCCGCCGCCAAACAGCATGAAGTTGCGCCGACGGCCGATTGCGTCGGCGAGCCACGCGCTGGTCAGGTAACCCGCCAGAGAACCGACGATCAGCATCAATAGATAGCCGGTGGTTCCACTGACCGAAAGATTACGCTCGGTTTTCAGAAACGTCGGCAGCCAGGTTGTGATCGAGTAGTAGGCGCCGAGCATTCCGGTCGCGAGCGTCGTCGCCCAAAAGGTCTTCAGCAACAGCGGCGGCCGAAATATCTTCAAGAAAGCAGCGCGGCCGCCGGGCGCCCGCGCAGCGGCCGCGGCGCTCGCTTGCAGCGCCATGTACACCGCCGGTTCGCGCACGTTGCGGCGGATATAGATGATCAACAAGGCAGGCAGAATGCCGATCCAAAACAGCACCCGCCAACCGATGTCCGGCGGCAACAAGGTGCTCGCGGCCCAGAACGCGAGCGCTGCCGCGGCCCAACCCACCGACCAGCTGCTTTGCACCACCCCGGCGGCCTTGCCGCGATGACGCGCTTCGATGGTCTCCGCCACCAGTACCGAGCCCACGGCCCATTCACCCCCGAATCCAAACCCTTGCAGGGCGCGGGTGACGAACAATTGACCGAAGGAATGGGTGAAGCCGCTCAGGAAAGTAAACAGCGCGAACCACACCACTGTCAGCTGCAGCACACGGACGCGGCCGAATCGATCGGCGAGAATGCCCGCGCCCCATCCGCCGATGGCCGACGTCACCAGTGCGGCGCTGGCAATATATCCCGCCTCCGCCCTATCCATGCCCCAGAGCGCAATGAGGGTCGGAATGACGAAGGTGTAAATCAGGAAGTCGAAGCCGTCCAAACCGTAGCCGGCATAAGCGGCCAGCATCGCCCGCCGTTCATTCGCGCTGATGTGTCGCAACCACATGTCTATTCAACCGCTGCCTGGCCAATCGGTGCGCCGGCCGGCTGTTCCACCTCGATGCCGAGCCAGGCAACCGCGCTCGCGACCGCAAATCCTGCGCCGACCACAAAGGCCGTGCGCCACAATTGATGTCCGGAAAGATAACCAACGATGGGGATGCCGATGATGCCGCCTAAATTGCCGCCGGTGTTCATGACTCCGCTCACCGCCATGGAATCGCCCTTTCCCACCGTCATGGCCGCACCCCAATAGGCGCCTTCGTTGAGTTCGACGGCTGCGAAACAGACCGACAGTCCTATTACCGCCCAATAAGGATTCGACGCGCTCACCGACAGCAGCAGCAACGCTCCGGCGAAGGGCAATGCGGACAGCGGCACCAAGCGGTATCCCCAACGGTCGCCGACCCGACGGCACAAAGCGGCCGTGATCATCCCGCCGATGCCGGCGCCCGCCGCCGCGGCGAGGGGTGGCGCCATCGCCAGCCAACGGCCTTCCAAGGCGGAAAAATTGCGCTCGTGCACCAGGTAGAGGAAAACCCAATTGGACAGCAGGTAAAACGAGTAATTCATGCACAAATAGGAGACGGCGAGCAGCAGCACATTGCGATTCGCGACGATCTTGAGCAACTGCGCGCCGCTGATCTTGCCTTCGGTGGACGTCTCCGCTTGATCGCCGATCTCCGCCAGTTCCCGGGGCGTCACGGAAGGATGCTCGCGCGGCGAATTTCGCGCATACCATCCCCAGATCACGATCAAGGGAATCGCCGGCACGCTTGCCCACAACAGTGCGCGCTGCGACCCCATCGCCGCCGTCAACGACACGATGAGCGGCGGCGTGAGCGCGGCGCCGAAACTCAAGCCCATGGTTTGCCAGCCTTGCACGGCCGCCCAGCGCTGAGGGGGAAACCAGACCTCGAAAACGCCGGCCGATATCGGGAAGATCGCCGCCTGCGAGCAGCCGAGCAGCAGTTGCAGGCCGATCAGGGTGATGAACAGCGGGGCTCCGCTCAACCAATCGGGTGCGAGCGGCATCCCGATGGTGGCAAGAAAAGCGGTGAGGCCGATGACGACAAACGTGTGATGCGCCCCGAATCGCTTGCCGAGGATGCCGCCCGGAAGCTGGAAGAGCGCATACCCCACGACGAATGCCCATTCGATCCAGCTGATTTGAAACAAGCTCAAATGCAATTCCGGCATCATGCGATCGGCAGCGACGGTGATGGTCTTGGATTGCAGATAGGCCAGAAAACCGAAGCCGAACAACAGCGAGAAGATGCGCCAACGGATGCGGATGAAAGGGGTGGGCGGGACGGCTGGCTGCATGCGATATATTCGCATATTGCCAGGAGGGGTTCGTCAATGAAAAACCGCCCGAGCGGGTTTGGTATCGAGCAACTGCCGCGGCTGGTGCGCGGCGCAGGCAGTTGCTTGTTCGATGCCGAGGGAAAACGCTACCTCGATGGATCGGGCGGCCCGGCCGTGTTCTGTTTGGGCCACGCCCACCCCGAGGTCAATGCCGCGCTGGCGCGCCAATTCGCGGAGATCGCCTACGCCTATCGGTATTTATTCACGAGTGCGGCGCTTGAAAATCTGACCGCGACGATCCTGGAAGCCTGCGGCGGCGGCTTCAAGGACATCGTGTACAGCGGCAGCGGCTCCGAGGCCGTCGAGGGTGCCTTGAAAATCGCCCTGCAATGCTTCGCGGCCCGCGGGCAGATGCAGAAACGCCGCTTCATTGCCCGCCGCCGCTCCTGGCACGGCAATACCCTGGGCGCGCTGTCGATTTCGGACTTCGCGCAGCGCCGCCGCGCGTTCGAAGGAAGCCTGCTCGATGTCACCTTCGTGTCGGCAGCGAATGCGTATCGCAGACCGGACGGCGTCTCCGGCGAGAATCTGGCGGCCGCTCTCGCCGGCGAACTCGAACAGGCGATCGTGAACCTGGGTCCGCCCAACGTTGCTGCCTTCATCTTCGAACCCATCGTGGGAGCCGCCGGTGGAGTCGTGCCGGCGCCCGCGGGCTACGCGCAAGCGATTCAAGGCGTATGCCGCAAGTACGATGTCTTGCTCATTGCCGACGAGGTCATGTGCGGCTCGGGACGCAGCGGCACGTGGCGCGCGCTGGAGCATGACGGCATCGTTCCGGACATCATGTGCATCGCCAAGGGCCTCGCCGGCGGCTACATCCCCCTCGGTGCAACGCTGGTCACGCCGCAGGTCGCCGCACCGATCTTGAGCGAGCACGGCGCGTATATGAC
>DATLVV010000010.1:0-8061 GCA_035577165.1 Steroidobacteraceae bacterium
CTTCGCCAGATTGCCGTTCGCGATGGCGGTCGACACCTCGGCGATATTGCGCACCTGCGCCGTGAGATTCGACGCCATGGAATTCACATTGTCGGTCAAATCCTTCCAGGTGCCGGCGACGCCGGGCACCTGCGCCTGGCCTCCCAGCCGGCCCTCGGTGCCGACCTCACGCGCCACGCGCGTGACCTCTCCGGCAAAGGCGTTCAATTGATCCACCATCGTGTTCATGGTCTGTTTGAGTTCGAGGATTTCACCCGACACATCGACCGTGATCTTGTGCGACAGGTCGCCGCGCGCGACGGCGGTGGTCACCTGTGCGATGTTGCGGACCTGAGCGGTGAGATTGCCGCACATGGCGTTCACCGAATCGGTCAAATCCTTCCAGGTGCCCGCGACGCCCGGCACCAGCGCCTGGCCTCCCAACTTGCCCTCGGTACCGACTTCACGCGCCACGCGCGTGACCTCGGAGGCGAAGGAGCGCAATTGATCCACCATGGTATTGATGGCTTCCTTCAATTGCAGAATCTCGCCGCGCACGTCCACGGTGATTTTTTTCGACAGATCACCGTCGGCCACGGCGATGGTCACCTCGGCAATACTGCGCACCTGCGCGGTCAAATTCGACGCCATTGAGTTCACGCTTTCGGTGAGGTCTTTCCAGACCCCCGTCACCTCGCGCACCTGCGCCTGGCCGCCCAGCTTGCCGTCGGTGCCCACCTCGCGCGCCACGCGCGTCACTTCGGATGTGAACACGCTGAGCTGCTTGATCATGGTGTTGACGATATTGGCGGAGCGCAGGAACTCTCCCTTGAGGGCGCGGCCATCGACATCGAGGGGCACCGTTTGCAGCAAGTCGCCCCGGGCTACCGCTGTCACCGTGCGGGTCACCGCAGTGGTCGGCCACAACAAGTCGTCGATCAGGGTATTGACCGACGTTTCCATGTCGGCCCATGCACCGTCCGAGAGCCCGAAGCGGACGCGCGTGCGGGTCTTACCCTGCCGTCCCACCACTTCACCGACCTGCTCGAGCTGTTGTGCAATGCGCTGGTTGGCGCCGATGATGGTGTTGAATGCGTCGCAGATCTTTCCGGCAACCCCAACCTGTGAGCCCGGAAGTCTTACTGAAAAATCTCCCGCCTGCATTGCCCGCAGCACATCGAGCAATTGGTTCAGATCAAGATCGGGTGCGTGGGCTGATGCCCTGACGCCCTGGCCATTATTTTTCTTCTTGCGGACGACGTTTACGTTTGCGTCCATTATTTTCTCCCCACGGCACGGGCACGCCGCGCAAATCTTGGCAAAGGCAGTCCTAATTGTCCATGAGGTAAGCGCCTAATTCTCCATTAGGTAAGCCATTGAATACTTGTAAATCTTACAAGCAGATTTGTCCTACAAGACGGCCGTAACGACGCGTGCACAAACCCCTCTGCCGGGGCGGCAAGGCGGTCTTATAACAGCCGGTACGCTCCATATGCCTGCTAACTATTCGACTGTCCGCCCTCACCGGCCTAGCTTATTGACAAATCGCCCATTTGGAGTTCGCCATGGCGGAAATCGCCCAACAGTCCTCATCCCGCATTGCCACGCGACCGTCGCGCTGGACGGAGCTGATCCGCAAAGAGGACTGGTGGGCCATTTGGATCGGGCTCGGCCTGGTGGCGATCGCCATCGTATTGTTCGCGAATGGCAGCAGCATCAAATGGCTGGCGGTTGCGCCGCAGAAGTGGCCGCATTTGGCGAACGCCGCGGCGCAACTACAAACGCACGGCGCCCAATATGCGGCACTGTTCCTGCTGTGGGCCGTGTCGCTCGGCATTGGAGCGGCGGCGTTGGGAATCAAGCTGTCGCGGTTTCTGCCGGCTTTCCTTGCTCTCTATGTGGCCGCGGGCGCCATCTACTTTCTCGGCCAGTGGGAGCAATCGGCGCACTACAATTTGGAGCCGCCGCTGGTGGCGCTCGGCCTGGGGTTGTTGATATCGAACACCGTGGGCGTGCCGCGCTGGCTCGAGCCGGGTCTGCGGGTCGAGTTCTACATCAAGACGGGCATCGTATTGCTGGGTGCCGGGCTGCCGTTGACCTTGATTGCCTGGGCCGGCCCGGTGGCCATCGTGCAGGCGGCCATCGTGTCGCTGGCCACTTTCGGGGTCATCTATTTCACCGGCATACGCCTTGGCTTGGACCGGCGGCTGGCAGCAACCTTGGGCACGGGCGGCGCGGTGTGCGGCGTGTCGGGGGCCATTGCCATCGGCGGCGCGGTCGGCGCGAAGAAGGAACAGGTATCGGTCGCCATTGCGCTGGTCATCGTGTGGGCGATCGTGATGATTTTCGTGCTGCCGCTGGCGGCACGCGCCCTGCACCTCTCCACCGGCGTGGCGGGCGCCTGGATCGGCACCTCGGAATTTGCCGATGCGGCCGGCCTTGCGGCGGCACAGACCTACGGCGGCTATGCCGGCAATGTGCCCGGCATCGCCGGCAATGCCGACGCCGCGGTCAGCGCTTTCACCCTCATGAAGGTCATTGGGCGGGACATGTGGATCGGGGTGTGGGCTTTCGTGCTGTCGCTGATTGCGACGACGCGCTGGGAGCGCACCGGCGTGCAGAGCAGATCCGACGCCGGGGAAATCTGGCGGCGCTTTCCGAAGTTCATCCTGGGCTTCCTGATCGCCTCGGCTGTCATCACGCTGATATCGAAAGGCTATGATTACCCGACCTACAAGAAAGAAGTGCTGCCAGGCTTGGTTGCGCCGTTGCAGGCGCTCCGCACCTGGGCATTCACATTTGCCTTTTTGAGTATCGGCCTCACCACCCGATTTCGGGAATTCGTGTCCGTCGGCGCGCGCCCGTTCTACGCCTTTACGGCGGGGGTGGCGGTGAATGTGCTGCTGGGCTTCGTGCTCTCGACGCAGGTCTTCGCCGGGTTCTGGAGCCGCCTCGGACAATGAAGTCTCCGGCTGGACCCTCCTGCGCCGACTGCGTTCATTTCAACGGGGACCCGCGTGCCGTCGAGGCAGCGCTGCCGGGATTGTCGAGTCTAAGCTCCGCGTATGCCGCGGTTCGGGCGAATGACGGCATCTGCGCCGTGCGCGATCGCTACGTAGCCGCTTCCAGCGTCTGCTCGCTCATAGCGCTTCGACCTGCACCAGGCAGTCATAAAATATCGGCGCCCGCCCCATATCGGTGAGGGTGTCGCTGCTGGTGAGTTCGTTGGCATTCTTGCCGTCGCGGGCCAGCTTCTTCCACCACACGGACAATCCCACCACCACGCCGCGGCGCGCCCGATCGGTGACTCTGGCGCGCAGTTCGACGCTGCCTCGGTCATTGAACACCCGCACATAGCTGCCGGCGATCACCCCACGCTTCGACGCATCATCCGGGTGGATATCCAGCCACGGCTCGCCCTCGGAGGCACGCAAGCTCTGTACATTGACGAACGAGCTGTTGAGGAAATTTCGCGCCGGCGGCGAGATCATCGCCAAGGGATATCGGAGCGCGGCGGCGCTTCGGGTATCTTCCCGCGGTTCAATGTAATCGGGCAGCGGGTCCAAACCGAGTTCCGCGGCACGGGCCGACAGGAATTCCACTTTGCCGGAAGGCGTATCGAAGCCGCCCTCGGCGAATCGCGCAACCCCCGTGGGAGGACCCACTCGCTTCCATCCCACCCGGCGAACCGCGTCGAAATCCCAATCCTTGGCCACGGCAGCTTGAGCGATGGCTTGGTCCGAATCGCCGAAGCAGGGCTCGGTGAATCCCATGGCGGCGGCCAGCAAACGGAATATTTCCGTGTTCGGTTTGGCCTCGCCGAGCGGCGCGATCGCCGGATTGTTGGCCATCAGGTAGTAGTGGCCGTAGGGCTTGACCACGTCCAAGTGCTCGAGCTGCGTGGTCGCCGGCAGAAGAATGTCCGCGTAGTCGGCGGTGTCGGTTTGAAAATGCTCGAGTACCACGGTGAATAGATCTTCGCGCGCGAAACCTTGCACGACGCGGGTGGAATCGGGCGCCACGGCGACCGGATTCGAGTTGTAGACGATGAGCGCGTCGATGGGCGCGTCCGTGTTCAACAGGGCCCGGCCGATGGTCGACATGTTGACCGTACGCGGGGTGCGGCCGGCCAAAAGATCCGGGCGTTCCAGGGCGCTCCGATCGACCGAGAAGTTGCCCCCGGTCGACAAGAACATTCCGCCGGCGGCATCGCGAAATGCGCCCACCAATGCCGGCAGGCAGGCGACATTGCGCATCGCCATGCCGCCGCCGCGCGCGCGCTGCATGCCGTAGTTCGCGCGAATGAGCGCGGGCCGGGTGGTGCCGTAGAGCCGTGCGAGAGATTCGATTTCACCGGCAGTGATGCCGCAAATCGCTGCGACCCTGGCCGGATCGTAGGCGGCCACACGCTCGCGGAGATCCTCAAATCCCAAGGTATGGCGCCGCACGTAGTCGCGATCGATGAGAGCGTCGCGAATCAGCACATGCATGAGTCCGAGCGCAAGCGCCGAATCCGTTCCGGGCAGCAGGGCGATATGGGTATGGCATTTTTCCGCGGTGAGCGAGCGGTAGGGATCGATGGCGACCAGGGTCGCGCCGCGGCGCTTGGCCTGCTGTGCCCGCGCCCAGAAATGCACGCTCGAGGTAATGGCATTCGAGCCCCAGAAGATGATCAGCTTGGCCTCGTCGGCCAGCTCTATATCGACGCCAATGCGGCTGCCGAGAGTGATCTCGTGTCCGACGGTCCCCGCCGAGGAGCAGATGGTGCGGTCCAAGAGGCTGGCGCCCAACTTGTGGAAGAATCGCATGGCCATCGATTCGCCCTGCACCAATCCCATGGTCCCCGCATAGCTGTAGGGCAGGATCCGTTCGGGATTTTGCGCCGCAACCTTCCCGAGACGATTCGACACGGCGGCGAGCGCTGCCTCCCAGCCGATTCTTTCGAAGCGCCCCTCTCCCTTCTTGCCGATGCGGCGCATCGGATACAGCAGCCGATCCGGATGGTAGGTCCGTTCCGTGTAGCGGGCCACCTTGGTGCACAGAACGCCCGCCGTGGGCGCATGCTCGGCGGATCCCGCGACCTTGACGGCGATACCGTCACGCACATGCACGTCGAGCGCGCAAGTGTCGGGGCAGTCGTGCGGACATGCACCCTTGATCACCGTCGTGGATGGCGTTGCCGTGGGTTCGCCGGTGCCGATCACGCTGCGTACCCCGTTTCCAGAATCCGGTCCATGAATTTCTCGCATTGCGCGAGTTGCTCGAGCGCGACGAATTCATTCGGCCGGTGCGCTTGCTCGATGTCGCCCGGCCCGCAAATGACGGTGGCCACTCCCATCTTTTGAAAGAGGCCGGCCTCGGTACCGTAGGACACCTTGCCCGCTTGACTGCTGTTCGAGAGCTGCATGGCCCATCTGACAATGGCGTCCGTTTCCGCCGCGGCCAGCCCCGCCGTCTGGCTCAACCACTCCAGGTCGATGCCGGATGCCGTGTCCACCGCCTGCATCTCGCGCGCGAGATCCTGTGCATGGGCCTGAATTTCCCGGTACAGCGCCTCGGGCGAGGTATGCGGCAAAGTGCGCATATCGAATTGAAATACGCAGTCCTTGGGCACGACATTGGCGGCAATGCCGCCGTGAATCACGCCGGTCGAGAGGGTGGAAAACGGCACGGTGAATCCGTAGTCGCGCACTTCGCTCTGCGCCAGGCGGTCGGCGATCTGCCGAATGAAGACCACCAGGCGTGCGCCATACTCGATGGCGTTCACGCCATGCGTGACGTAACTGGAGTGCGCCTCGCGTCCATGGACCGCGCAGCGGAAGCGATGCGTGCCCTTGTGGGCAATGATGGGTTGCATCGAGGTGGGTTCGCCCACGACACAGCCCGCCGGGCGGATATGGTTCTCCTCCAGGTCGCGAATCAGTCCGCGCACGCCGATGCAGCCGACCTCCTCGTCGTAGCTCAGGGAATAGTGCAGCGGCGCATCGAGGCGATTGTCGTTCAGCGCGGCGATGAATTTCGGCGCTTTCGCCAGGGCGATGCCGATGAATCCCTTCATGTCCGCGGAACCGCGGGCATACAAGTTGCCGTCGTGCTCGATGGCCTGAAACGGGTCCGTGTGCCAATCCTGGCCATCCACCGGCACCACGTCGGTGTGTCCGGAAAGAATCAGACCCGGCTTCTTGGAGTCGCCCAGAGTGGCGAATAGATTTGCCTTCTTGCCGGTCTGATCGTGGGTCAGCCGGGTGGCGGCGCCGAGACCCTGCAAATAGTCTCGCACCCATTCGATCAGCCCCAAATTCGAGTCGCGCGATACCGTGTTGAAGCTGATCAGGCGCTCGATCATCGCGCGGCATGCCGCGCTCGGGAGGCCGGAATTCAGTGGTGCGTCAGGGACTGGGTTCATGGATCGCTCGCCGTCAGGCGCATAGTACATTTTTTGAATGCGCTATGCTGCGCAGCCATGAACCACCCGCCCGTTTTTGGCGCCGTTGAAGCCGGTGGCACCAAGTTCGTCGTTGCGCTCGGCGACGAGCGCGGCGAACTTCTCGAAGAGCACCGATTTCCGACCGCGGCCCCCTCCTCGACTCTCACCGACACCTGCGCCTGGTTGCGCCGCAGGAGTCAGGCCGGCCAGTTCACGCTGGCAGCGATTGGGGTCGCCTCATTCGGTCCGGTGGAGCTTGACAGGAGTTCCGCACGCTATGGATGTATTGGGCAGACCCCCAAGCCGGGGTGGTGCGGTACCGACATTGTCGGGGCGCTGGCGCGGGAGTTCATGTGTCCCATCGGTTTCGATACCGATGTCAACGCAGCGGCTCTGGCCGAACATCGCTGGGGGGCGGCGCGCGATGTCGACCATCTCGTCTACCTCACCGTCGGCACCGGGATCGGCGGCGGCCTCATCGTCAATGGCGCGCCCGTACACGGCCTCATGCATCCTGAAATCGGGCACATCTATCCGCGGCGTCACCCGCTGGATGAGTTCGAGGGGGTGTGTCCATTTCACCGCGACTGCCTGGAAGGGTTGGCGTCGGGTCCGGCCATCCTCGCCCGGACCGGGTCATCGCTGCAGCAGCTCGACGCAGCGCATCCCCAGTGGCAAATCGAGGCCGACTACCTGGGTCAATTGTGTGCACAGCTGGTCGTGACCCTCTCGCCGCAGCGCCTAGTGATGGGCGGCGGAGTCATGGCCCAGACGCGCCTGCTGCCACCCATTCGTGAACGCATGCGCGAGTGGCTGGCCGGCTACATCGACCGCAGCGAGATTCTGGTCGCTGCAGACCGCTACGTGGTGGAGCCCGGGCTGGGCGAGCGCGCAGGCATTCTCGGCGCTCTCGTGCTCGCCATGGATGCCGCGGCGCGCAGGTGAACTGCGTCACAGTACCGGAAAGAAATCAAGCGCAGGAAAGACTTGTCGGCGATCAAAGACGGGTGGCGATCTTGAGTGGCGGGGGCACTCCATGCAAACTCCGGTCGCGATCAAATCTTGGGGGTCAATATGCGTCTGCCGTTCATAGCCTCGATATTTTCCGTGCTGCTCGCGGGTAGCGGTGTTTGCGCCGCCGGCGATCTGAGTCTGCACGTCATGGTTTCCGGCGAAGTCGCCCCGGGTGTGTACGGTCAGGTCCAATTCGGCAATGAACCCCGGCCTCCGATGGTGTACGCGCAGCCCATGGTGATCGAGCCGCAGCCGGTGCAGCTGGCACCCATTTATCTGCACGTGCCGCCCGGACACGCGAAGAATTGGCGTAAGCACTGTCGCGAATACAATGCCTGCAATCGCCCGGTGTACTTTGTGCGCTCGGCCGAATACGAGCCGGATTACGATAAGCACCATCACGGCCACGACCACGACGATCACGGCCATGGGCATGATCATGACCATGGGCACGATCACGACTAACTCGGCCACGACTTAGCGGCGGGGATTACTCCGACAGGCTACTAGGCCTGGGCAGTTGCTGCAGCATCCGCTTCAGCGCGAAGTGCCGGTAGCTCTGCAGCACCAGCCCTTCCACTTCCCGCCAGTCGCAGTCTGCACTGACATCAAGGGCGATCCAGCCGTTGTGGCCCATGTAG
>DATLVV010000011.1:0-7472 GCA_035577165.1 Steroidobacteraceae bacterium
GCAGGCGGCCGGGCGGTGATGGCGATCCGGATGCCTGCAAGCGGCGCATGATCGTCGAAGCCTGAGGACTTCGGATCCTTCGGAACCCCGAGCCGGGTCCACAGCAGCTCAAGATCGGGGGTCATTGCCGTCGTCTTGACCTCGCGGTAGAGATCCTGCAGCACGTGCGTGCCGGTTGCAGCATCGCCGATCTTCAGAACTTCGTCGATATCGCGCTCGGCCCGATAGCCACCGGTTTCATTCAAAATTGCGCGCAGTGCCGTTTGCAGACCGGCGTGATTGCCGGTTTGCTCGCGCATCGCGACGTCGGCCTGCAGGCAGTAGAGCGCGCCGCCCCAATAGGTGCGCCCCCAGGTCGGAGTCTGATCCATGCCGCCCTCGCCGGTGCGCGGCAGCCCGAGTGGCATCGAGTGGCGGTATTCCGCCCAGACGTCGCTGATGTCGCGATTGCCGAACTGCGCGCGCGCAATGCCCTCGACATAGGTGGCCAAGCCCTCCTCCAGCCAATGGTGGCGACGCCCCAGTTCCGGCAGCGCCAAGTGCACCATTTCATGCACCAGGACCCAGTCGTCGGCCAATTCGCCTGCAGTGGCATCGCGGCCGACGCTCACTTGGATGAGGAGCCCGGATTCGTTGGTGGTGCGGCCGCCGTGCACGCCACCGCCCGAGGCGCCCTGAATTTTAAGCAGGACCAGCGGCGCCGGAAAGCGGCCGTAATAATCGGCAACGATCCGCGCCGAGCGCTCAATCCATTGCCGCAGTACGGGGCGCTGCAGCGACATGGCCGGGTCATCGATCAAGACGCACAGACTGCCGCCTTGCACGCTGAGCGCAATCGCCGCGTCCTTGGCGCAGGCTGCGCCAGGCGCCGCAGTCGCGGCACTCGCGGGTCCTGCGGATGCCGCCAGCACCCAGGCCATCACGCCGATGGTTCGGAATGGGTGCATAGCTTCACGTGGCGAATGTCCGACGGAGTCGTGCGGCAACAGCCGCCGATCAGGCGCGCACCGGCCTCCTGCCAATGGCGCGCTTCAGTCCCCAGGCGCATTTCGGCGTCGCCGCTCCAATGCTTGGTTGCTGCTTCGAAGACTTCGCCGGAGTTGGGATAGACGATGAGCGGTTTCGTGGTCCGCCCGCGCATACGCTGCAACAGCGGCATCATGTATTGCGGCGCGGTACAGTTCACGCCCACTGCGACGATCTGCGGATAGTGCTGCAATTCCGCGACGCACGCGCCGATATCTTCGCCCTCGCAATTGTGGCCGCCGTCCCTGCAGGAAAAACTCAGCCATGCGCAGGTGTTAGGGAATTCCCGCAGCAAATCCGCCAAAACCTTCGCTTCGCGCAGGCAGGGGATGGTTTCGAACGCCAGAAGATCGGCGCCGGCGTCGGCCAGCACGCGCAGACGCGGCCGGTGAAATTGGGCCAGAGTGGCATCGTCCACCGTATAGCGGCCGCGGTACTCAGAGCCGTCCGCCAGCATTGCTCCGTACGGACCGATGGATGCAGCGACCAGGGGCCGCAGTCGGCCGGCGCGATTCGATTGCAAAGCCCAGAAATCATCGCGTGCGGCACTCGCCAGCGACACCGCGTTGCGCATCAATTCACCCGCCGCGGCCCGTTCGATGCCGCGGCGCGCGAAGCCTTCGAAGCTGGCTTGGTAGGTCGCGCTGGTTGCGACATCGGCTCCGGCGCGAAAATAGTCAAGGTGCACCTCGCGGATCATGTGCGGCCGCTCGATCAGGCACTTCGCCGACCACAGGGCGTCTTTGAGGTCCGCACCGCGGTATTCGAGTTCCGTGGCCAGCGCCCCGTCCAGAATCATCAGAGGGCTCTGCTTGAGAAAAGTGTGGATTGGGTCATGCATGATTGGTCGCGCCCGGCGCGAATTGCGATCATACTCCGCGGGGCGTTTGCCCGCGGAATCTGTAAGGACGGTCGTATGCTCAGCGCTCAGGCCATCAACAACCAGCATTCGGATGTGTTCACGTTCCTGCACGGCAATCTGGATGCAGGGGCAACTCATTGTCATGTTCCCGAAGAGGCCCGGCTGGAGAGCCTGGTTTATGTCAGCAACGCCGCGCAGCTGGCCGAAGCACGGCGCCACAGCCCGGCGATTCTGATCGTTCCGGCAAAACTGAGCGGTTGCCTCGATGCCGCGACGGACGCCGACAGCTGCTGCTTTTCAGTGCAAAGTATCTCCATGGGCATGGCGGTGTTGCTGAAATACTTCGACCGCAAGTGCTTTCGATTCACGCAATGGGGCGAGCGCCATCCGACGGCGGTGGTGCACCCGGATGCCGTGATCGGCGAGAGCGTTTATCTGGGGCCCTACTGCGTGATCGGGGCGCATGCCACCGTCGGCAACGGATGCATGATTGGCGCTCACGCGGTGATCGAGAACGACGCCCGGGTCGGCGAGCGCACCATCCTGCACCCACAAGTCTTCGTCGGTGCCGGCTGCGAGATCGGCGATGACTGCGAGATTCATCCGCACACCAGCATCGGCAGCGACGGATTCGGCTACGCCGTCGATGTCGGCGGCAGACCGCGAAAAATAGCGCATCTCGGCAACGTGAAAATCGGCGACGGCGTGGAAATCGGCAGCAATTGCGCGGTCGACCGCGCCACGCTGACATCCACCTACATTCGATCCGGCACCAAGCTGGATAATATCTGTCATATTGCGCACAACTGCGACCTGGGTGAAAACGGCTTTTTCACGGCTGGATTCATGATGGGCGGATCGACCAAGATCGGCCGGCAATTCGTCACCGGCGGCAACACGGTGGTCACCGCGCATATCACGCTCGGCGACAACATAACCCTTTCCGGCCGGTCTTCGGTCACCTGCGATGTCCCCGACGCCGGCGCCTACGGCGGCTATCCCTTGCAGCCGCTGAAGGAGGCCATGAAGACGGCCGCCAATATCGGGCATCTCAACGAGATTCGCCGCAAACTCAATCGCGTCATGAAGCACCTGCAGCTGCTCGACAAGGTTCCCGCCGATAGTTCCGACGCTTGAAGCTCAAGAGCGACAGCGTGGCGGCGCCGATCGCGGTGCTGATCGCCGCGATGGTGTGCTTTCAACTGGGGGCGACGATCGCCAAGGGGGGATTGTTTCCAGCAGTGGGCGCTTCCGGCACCACTGCGTTGCGCCTGGCGCTGTCCGCGCTCATGTTGTTGGCCGTCTGGCGTCCCTGGCGACTGCGCTTGAATGTGCGCGAGATACGCGTGATCGTCATTTACGGCGCGGCGCTCGGGTGGATGAATTTTTTCTTCTATGTGTCGCTGCGCTTCATCCCGCTGGGTGTTGCGGTTTCCCTGGAGTTCGTCGGCCCGCTGGCATTGGCCATGGCGGCATCGCGCCGTGCCATCGATTTCCTGTGGATTTTTCTGGCGGCCCTGGGCTTGCTGGCGCTGTTGCCGCTCGGCCTGGGTTCCAAACAACTGGATCCCGCGGGGGTTGCATGCGGGCTCGCTGCCGGCGCGTGCTGGGCGCTGTATATCCATTTTGGCCGCAAGGCCGGAGCCGCGCATGGCGGGCAGACCACCGCATTGGGCATGCTGATCGGCGCCGTCATGATCGTGCCCATCGGCGCCGCCTCGGCCGGTTGGCAGCTGCTCTCGCCGGCGATTCTGCCGGCTGCAATCGGCGTGGCGCTGCTGTCGAGCGCGATTCCTTATTCGCTCGAAATGCTGGCGATGCCCCGGCTTCCGACTCGGACCGTCGGCGTCCTCATGAGCCTGGATCCCGCACTCGGCGCCCTGGCAGGCCTGTGGTTTCTCGGCGAGTCCCTGACGTGGATCCAGTGGGCGGCCATTGCCAGCATCATGGCGGCCTCGGCCGGGAGCGCGGCGACCGGCCGCGACGCCGTCCCCGCACTACTACCCGATTAGCGCAATCGCCATATACAGCGCGGCCGCTCCCGCCAGGGTCATGAGGGTGGTGAGAAACTTTGGATGCGCGTGGTAGCTTTCCGGGATGAGATCGCTGGCGCCGATGTAGAGAAAAAAACCGGCGAACAATGCGAGCGCCGTGCCGAAGCCGTCGCCGGGCAGGACAAAGAAATATGTCGAAGCGATTCCGAGCACCGGAGCCAGCGCGTCGGCGAACAGCCAGGACAATGCCTGCAAGCGGCGTCCTTGATTCTTGAGCATGATGCTCATGGTGTTGATGCCGTCCGAGAAATCATGCGTGAGCACCGCGATCGCGACCACGATTCCCACTTGATGCGAGGTTTGAAATGCGAGCCCGATGGCGACGCCATCGAGAAGGCTGTGAATGCACAGCACGCCGGCGGCAAAAGGACCGCGAGGCGCGGCGTCGCCGTGAAACAATTGGATTCGATCCAACACCAGGTACGACAAGAATCCCAGCGCAGTGAAGCTCAATATGACCGCAGGGCTGTGAAACTTTTCACCGAACACGATCGCCTCGGGCAGCAGATCGAAAAATGCCACGCCTATCACCGCGCCCGCGCTGAATCCTAGAATCAAGTGCAGCTTGTCGCGCAGCTTGAGCGCCAACAGGCCGCCGAACAGCGTGCTGAAAAACGCCGCGCCGGCGATGAGTGCGAGTAACGGTTGATTCATTCCAATGCTTCCGGCCGACAGGTTATATTGTGCACATAGAAGTGACGGAATTGGGGGAAGCGTGAGTTACGACTCCTATCATAAACGCAAAATCGGCAAACACGTGCTAAAGCCCGAAACCCAGATGATGGGCTACGGCTATGATCCCAGCCTTTCGGAAGGATCGCTGAAACCGCCGATTTTTCTGACATCGACCTTCGTCTTCCGCACGGCGCAGGACGGCAAGGATTTTTTCGACTACACCTCCGGCCGTCGCGAGCCGGCAGCCGGCAAGTCCTCCGGGCTCGTCTACTCGCGCTTCAACAATCCCAACCTCGAGGTGCTCGAGGACCGCCTGGCATTGTGGGAGGAGGGCGAGACGGCGGCGGTATTCTCCAGCGGCATGTCCGCAATTTCGACGGTGCTATGGACCCATGCGCGTCCGGGGGACGTCATTCTGATGAGCCAGCCCCTGTACGGCGGCACCGAAACTCTGATCGAAAAGACCCTGCCCGGATTCGGGGTCAGCGCCGAGAGTTTCACCCTGGGTCATGACAGGAGCGCGGTGGCCGATGCCGCACAGCGCGCGGCGCAGCGGGCCGCCGCAGCCGGCGGCCGGGTGTGCTTGATCATGGTCGAGACGCCGGCGAACCCGACCAACAGCCTCGTCGATCTGGCACTGATGCAGGAAGTTTCCGCGCAACTCGGCGCCAAGCAGCGCGGCGGCCGACCACCGGTGGTGGTCGACAATACTTTTCTTGGCCCGGTTTTCCAGCGGCCCCTGGGCCATGGCGCAGACCTCGTCATGTATTCGCTGACGAAGTACGTCGGTGGACACTCGGACTTGGTTGCCGGCGGCGTCGTCGGCTCGCGCGACGCCGTGGATCCGGTGAAGAAGCTGCGCGGCGCTCTCGGCACCCAGTTGGATCCCAACACCGCCTGGATGATCATGCGTTCGATGGAGACGCTGTCGTTGCGCATGCACAAGTCGGCGGAGAACGCCGCTTTGGTCGCGAATTTTCTGCGCGGACATCCCAAGGTCGCAAACGTCAACTACCTGGGCTTTTTGAGTGCGGACGACCCGCGTTACCCGGTGTTTCGGCGGCAGTGCGAGAGTGCCGGCTCCACCTTTGGATTTGCGGTCAAGGGCGGCGAGGCCGAGGCGTTTCGTCTGCTCGATGCCTTGCAGGTGATCAAGCTTGCCGTGAGTCTCGGCGGAACCGAGACCCTGATGTCGCATCCGGCGAGCACCACGCATTCGGGGGTCAACAAGCAAACACGCGATCGCATCGGCATCACCGATGCGCTGATCCGCATTTCAGTGGGCATCGAAGACGCCGGCGACCTGATTGCAGACCTTGGAGCGGCACTCGATGCAGTTTAAGAGATGGATGTTCATGTCGGCGGTGTCCATTGGCGGTGCGAATTGCGGCTTCGCAGCGGCGGCGCCGGCCGAACCCGCAGCCTTTGCCGACACGGTGTACCGCCACGCCTATGTGTACACCGTCGATCCCGGCGACAGCGTGCAGCAGGCGCTCGCGGTCCGCGCGGGCCGCATCGTTTATGTCGGCGGCGATGCCGGCACTGCGGCGCTCGTCGGCCCCCAGACGACGGTGTTCGATTTGCATGGACGCATGCTCATGCCGGGTCTGGTCGACGGCCACATGCATCCTCTGCAGGGCGGCAGCTCGCTGTTGAAGTGCAACTTGAACTACGAGCAGCTCGGCGTGGCGGAGCTGCAGGCGCGGATTCAGGCGTGTCTCGACAAGACGCGGCCACTCGAGCCGGATACCTGGCTGGAGGTGGTGAATTGGTTTCAAGAGGGCATGGTGCCGGCGGGGGTTCATACCAATCGGGCCACGCTCGATGCCCTCAAGACCAAGCGGCCGATTTTGGTCGAGTCTTCCTTCGGCCATACGGCGCTGGTCAACTCGCGCGCCTTGCAGCTCGCCGGCGTCACCGCGCAAACCCAGGATCCGCTCGGCGGCAAAGTAGGTCGAGATGCCTCCGGCAACCCCTCTGGAATTCTCGAAGATGCTGCGCAAGAGCCGGTCGCCAAACTGATTCCGGCGCCGACGGCGGCGGACAATGTCAAGTCGGCCGCGGCGGCGCTCGACGCGCTGCGTAAGCAGGGAATCACCACGTTTTTGGACGCGGCGGCCGAAACGCCGTCGCTGGATGCCTTTGCGGCGGTGAAGCGCGAGGGCAAGCTCACGGCGCGCGCGCACTTCGCCCTGCTCATTACGCCGCCGCAGGGAGCGGATCCGACAAAGGCGGCTGCGGCGGTCAAGTCGCTGGCGCAGCGCTACGATCAGGGCGCGCTCGCGCCCGATCCTGCGCTGACCGTGCGCAACGTAAAATTGTTTCTGGATGGCGTGATCACCGCGCCCGCACTCACCGGGGCCATGCTGACCCCCTATCGGAGCCGGCAAGGCGCAGCGACCGGTCCGCACTGGGCGCCGTCGACGAACCGCGGTCCCGATGTGTATTTCCCAGCCTCCGTGCTGAGCCAGCTGCTGATCGAAGTGGCCGGCGCCGGACTCGAACCGCACATGCATGCGGACGGCGACCGCGCGGTGCGCGAAGGACTGGATGGCATCGGCGCGCTGCGGCGGAAATTTCCCGACCGCGACATCCGCGCCGCCGTGGCCCACAACGAGATCGTCGATCCGGCGGATTTTCCGCGCTACCAGCAATTGAACGTGATCCCGGTGTTGTCGTTTCAGTGGGAGAAGCAGGCGCCGGATACCGTGGAGGGCGCCCGCGAATATCTCGGGCCCGCGCGCTACAAGTACATCGAGCCCGCCGGATTTCTGGCCGCGGCCGGCGCGCGCATCGCCTACGGAAGCGACTGGCCGGTGGATCCCCTCGATGAATGGTTCGCGCTCAAGGTGGGG
>DATLVV010000012.1:0-3102 GCA_035577165.1 Steroidobacteraceae bacterium
GGGACATGCAGTGCCAGGTCACCGATCCCATAGGCACATACGCGCTGCAGCCCGCCGGCATCGGCGAGCGCCAAGGTCAGCCCGGGCGCGTTCATGTCCTGCAAATATTGTTCGACATAGCGGTCGAGCAGCGCGAACGCCGGGGCATAGCGGCTTTGCGCCTCCGCCCGCGACTCGCTCCAGAGCAGTGCGCCGGCGGAAGCGCTCGCGGCGATATTGATTCCCCAACCCAGCAATTCGCGTCTATTCACCCGTCACTCCCTCTTGTTGTTCATCCGACCCCGGCCCGATTATCCTCGAATCGCCCCGCCTTCAACACCTTTCCATCCGCGCTCGGGCGTATATTTGAGGCCATGGTTCAACGTCGCGCATCATTCCGCCTGCTGCTCGCGGCCGCGGCTGTGCTGTTGATGGGAGCGTCGTCGACCCCCGAGTATTCCATCGAGGCGATCCGCTACGCCGATTCGCCCGGCGATTCGCTCGCGGAACTCGTCATCGGCGCCCCCAAGGACGAAAAAATCGACACGGTGTTCGTGGTCTGGCTGGTCCGCGGCGGCGGACGAAACATCCTGTTCGACAGCGGCTTTCACCGGCCGCGCTGGTTCAAGGAATGGACCATCAAGGACTATGTGCGGCCCGATGAGGCCGTGCGCCTGGCCGGAGTCAAACCCGAGGAAGTCACCGACGTCGTGATCAGCCATGCCCACTGGGACCACATGGGCGGAATCGATCTGTTCCCCAAGGCCACGATTTGGATTCAAAAAGATGAATTTCGCTACTACACGGGAGAGGCCTGGCAGCCCGGCGGGGACCACGGCGGCATCGATCCCGACGACGCGCAGCAGCTGGTACGCCTGAATAGCGAGGGCCGCCTGCGTTGGGTGGATGGCGACGATGTCGAGATTCTGCCCGGAATCCGCGCCTACACGGGTGGACGGCACACGTTCGCCTCGCAGTACCTGCGCATCGAGGGACATCCGTCATTCGTGCTGGCATCGGACAACGTCTACCTCTATCGCAACCTCGCGGAACACAAGCCGAGTGCAACCTTCAGCGAGGCGGACTATCCGGCCAATCTCAAGAATCAGGAGCGCATGATTCAACTGGCCGGCGCCGTGGACCGGGTCATCCCCGGCCACGACGCGCTGCAATTCAAGAAATTCGCAACCCATGGACGAGTGGCCAAAATCAAATGATCGACACTTCTTATAGAATGCGTGTCGATCCGCCGGGCTCCGATTCGTCGACTTAGTGAGCGAGACAATTCAGCGGGCATTGCCGCCCGCGGCTCGCCGTAAGGAGGAATACATATGCGATTCATGTTCATCGTCAAATCCGCCCATTCCGGGCCGCCGCCGCCCAAACTTTTGGAAGCCATGCACAAGCTCGCCGATCGGGAAATCAAGGCCGGCCGCATGCTCGACAACGGCGGGCTGATGCCCCTCGCCACGGGTGCGCAAGTGCGCGTCCTCGATGGCAAGCTCAGCGTCGTTGACGGTCCATTCGTCGAAGCCAAGGAAGTCGTCGGCGGCTATGCGGTCTTCGAGCTGCGGAACAAGGAAGAGGCCTTGGCATCGGCCACGGAGTTCATGCAGCTGCACAAGGACCTCTTCCCGGGCTGGGAAGGAACCTGCGAGCTCCGTGCACTTGCATCGCCCGGACCCTAGGACCGCGGCACCTGAGGCCTCGCCATCGGCGGCCCTGACGGCCGCCGATACTCATCGCGCGATCCTGGGCGTTTGGAGGATCGAGCAGCCCCGGCTCATCACCCGCTTGGCGCGGATGCTGCGCGACGTGCCGCTGGCCGAGGACCTGACGCAGGAAGCCTTGTTGGCCGCACTCGAACGATGGCCCGTCACAGGCGTTCCGGAGCGACCCGGCGCCTGGCTGATGGCCACCGCCAAGCATCGGGCACTGGACCACCTGCGACGCGGCCGAATGCTGGAGCGCAAACACCAGATGCTCGCCAGGGACATGGAAGAGGATGAACAGGGCATGCCCGACTTGGACTCCGGCCTGGACGACGAAATCGGCGACGAGCTGCTGCGTCTGGTCTTCACCGCCTGTCACCCGCTTTTGCCACGCGAGGCCCGCGCCGCCTTGGCGCTGCGGATGATCTGCGGACTCACCACGGAGGAAATTGCCAGGGCCTTCTTGTTGCCGGACGCGACCATTGCCCAGCGCATTGTGCGCGCCAAGCGGACCCTGTCCGAGTCGGGGCTTTCCTATGAAACCCCGCGCGGCGAACAACTCTCCGAGCGACTCTCCTCAGTGCTGGAAGTCGTCTACCTCATTTTCAATGAAGGATATGCCGCTGCGCGCGGTGAGGACTGGCTGCGCCCACAGCTCTGCGAGGAGGCATTGCGCATGGGCCGGGTGCTGACGTCGATCGCGGCCCATGAGCCGGAAGTCCATGGATTGCTTGCCCTGATGGAGTTGAATACCTCGCGCACGGCCGCGCGCACCGGCGCTGCCGGCGAACCCATTCTGCTGCTCGATCAGAATCGCTTGCTCTGGGACCAGCTGCAGATCCGGCGCGGCATGCTGGCACTCGAACGGGCGCGCGAGTTGGGCGGCGCGGGTGGTTTTTATGTCCTGCAGGCGTCCCTTGTGGCCTGCCATGCCCAAGCAGCAACGGCGGACGCCACCGACTGGTCGCGAATCGCCAAGATCTATGCGGACCTGGTGGCGCTGGTGCGCTCCCCGGTGATCGAACTCAATCGTGCAGTCGCCGTCGGCATGGCCGAAGGACCCGACGCAGGGTTGGCCATCGTTGACCGCCTCATGCACGAACCTACCCTCAAGAACTATCACTTGCTGCCGAGCGTTCGCGGCGATCTGCTCCACAAGCTTGGCCGCCACCAAGAGGCGAGTGCCGCGTTCGAAGCGGCCGCGGCGCTTGCTGGCAACCAGCGCGAACATGCGCTATTGAAGCGGCGGGCCGCCGAGGCGGCGGCCGCAAGCACGTCATGATTGTGACGCGATTATGACGTGATCGTGATCGTCTAATAGCGCAGCATGTCCGGCGGGAAAAGCGTCATGGCCCGCAATTGGCGCAACGAATTCGGTGAGCCCACGCTCCAATGCGCCACCGCTATCCAT
>DATLVV010000013.1:0-6485 GCA_035577165.1 Steroidobacteraceae bacterium
CACCGCCTTGAGTCTGGCCAATGCCTGGTCCCATTGCCGGGCGATTGCTTCCAGCGAGTGACGCGCCTCGTTCAGCTGCGCGGGCTCGAATTCCCACAGCCGTTCGCGGCCAACCTTCACGTCGTGCACCAAGCCGGCCGCCGCGAGCACATTCAAGTGCTTGGTCACCGCTTGCCGGGTAATGGCGGTGCCCGAGGTTAGCTGGGTGATGGACATGGCCCCGCCGACACACAGCACGGCGATGAGCCGCAGCCGCATTTCGTCGCCGAGCGCGGCGAAAACCGGCGCGCAATCCTGCAGAGGCTTGTTGCCTGCCGACGATCTACGACGCGGCGACATGTTTTTCGATGTTGCGCATTTGTTCGTCCCATCCTGACGAATTCATTCGGTACACCGACGCGCGGCGCGCCAGCGGAATCGCGTCCAAACCCGATTCCACCACGGTCAGCAACACGCCGCCGTCCGCTTCCGCGAGTTCAAACACGACCAGCGTCGTTGGCTCCTGCGAATAGTCGACAGCAGGGTCGATGGCGGCCGGATGCCAACGCCATGACAACAGGCGCTCCGGCACCAATTGCTCGATGCACACCTCCATCACGATATGCTCATAGCCCGGGTAGGTAACCTTTCCCTGCACCGTTTTGCCGGCAACGAAGCTCTTCCCCTTGAAATCGACTCCAAACCAATTGCCGAATTCTTCAGCATTCGACAATGCGCGCCAGACCCGTGCGCGCGGCGCCTTCAGCAGAATCTTTCTTTCGATGCGGCCCGTTGATGTGGTCATATGCAACCTCCTGGATGCATAATAATCCGGCGCGGCGTTTTACGCAACCTGTTAGTTGCATTTGCAGTCCGTCGTGGCCTTGGTGCTACAGTGCGCTGCCGAGCCGGACGATCAACCCTTCCTCGAGGAATTGAACATGCAACGACTCTGGTGGACTTCAGTTGTGGCGATGATATTGCTTGCTCCGTCCGCCGTGGTATTGGCGGATCAAACCAGCGACGTCGAGGCGCTCGAAGCGCAGTGCGAACAGGAGCGCGAAGCGAATATCAAGCCGTTGCGCGATATGGAGATTGAGAAATGCAAAGCCGATGCCCACAACGATCCGGCCTATTGCGAAAGATATTGGAAGGATTACGGCAATGCCATGCGTACCCCGAATGGCACCATGACCCCGCGCATGTTCGATGACCTGCCGGACTGCGTCGCAGCCTTTAAAGCGCGCAAGGCGCTCATCAATAGAAAAAGCAGCTGAAGATAGTGGTGTAACGCATTGATTTAATTGGTCGGGGTGACAGGATTCGAACCTGCGACATCTACGTCCCAAACGTAGCGCTCTACCAGTCTGAGCTACACCCCGTGAAAACGCGCGCTAGTGTAGGGCTACCGTCTAGCCTCGTCCAATGAAAGGCATCTTGGTGGCCATTACCGTCAGGAATTGAACGTTGGCGCTCAATGGCAGGCCCGCCATGTGAACCACCGTCGACGCCACATGATCCACATCCATGGTCGGTTCGGCCGCAATGTTTCCGCCGGCCTGCAGAGAACCGGTTGCGATGCCCGTGGTCATGCGCGTGGCGGCATTGCCGATATCGATCTGCCCGCAGGCGATGTCATACGCCCGGCCTTCGAGCGACAAGGAGCGGGTGAGCCCGGTGATCGCGTGCTTGGACACCGTGTACGGCAGGGACTGGGGCCGCGGTACATACGCTGAAATGGAACCGTTGTTGATGATGCGGCCGCCGCGGGGTGTCTGCGTCGCCATGCGTCGAAAGGCCTCGCGCGCGCAGAGAAATGCGCCGGTGACGTTGACCGACATCACCGCGGTCCAGTCCTCGAGGCTCACATTGGGTACGGGGGACGGCGGCGTTGCCGTGCCGGCGTTGTTGAACAATAGATCGACCCGGCCAAATCGCGCGACGGTCTGGTCGAAGAGCCTGCGGACCGACGACTCGTCCCTGACATCCGCGACGACGGCGAATAATTCCTCCGGGCGCTCCTCGCACACGGCCGCCAGGGCGGCCTCGCGACGGCCGGCGATGACGACGCGCCACCCCGCCCGCCCAAGAGCCAATGCGACCGCGCGGCCTATTCCGCTTCCGCCTCCCGTCACCATGGCTACCCCGTTCATGAGGCGGCCTTGTGCGAAATGCGATGGACCACGAACGCGAGCGCCACACCGATGAATGGCAGCAGCACGACCTCTTCTGTCTTGCGCACAATCAGGGCGCCCGACAGCAGCGCGCCGAACAGGTAGGAAACCACCACGGAACTCTGAATCTTCACATCCTTGAGCCCCGACACATCGCCGTTGGCAATCGAATCGGCAATCGTGCCGACCAGTTTCGTGAGTGTCGTCGTGAATACGATGGTGGTCAAACTGAGCGTTTGCCCGGTGACGGCCTGCAAACCCATGGCCACGGCGAGCAGCAGAATCTGCAGATGATCCGACGGCGCATGCACGGCATGCGGCATCCACATGGAATACAATGCGAAAAACAGCAGCAACCCGGCCTCGCAGCCGATCAGGATGCTGAGCGCCTGCTGCTGCGACCGGCCGCGGCGCTGCAGAACTCCGAGCGCGCAACCCAGCGCGAATCCGATCAGCGCGACCACGGAGCCCATGGCGGCCTGGGAATCGCTTTGCGCAACATAGTAGGCGAGCAGCGCGAAATTGCCCGTCATCGCCGATGCGAACACCCCCCCCAGGGTGGCGAAGCTGATGATGTCCACCGCGCCCGCTGCGAACGCGGTGAGCAGGAGAATCAACTCGTTGAAGGTGATTTTTGTTTTATCCGGCATGACCCATCCTAAGGTTCATGCTACCAAGCTATTTGTCTCCTGGCGCGTCGACTTGATATCCCTTGGCGCGCAATTCATCGAGCAGACCGCCGCGCTCCAGCAGCATGTCGAAGTTGACGACGGCAATGGTCGACCCCCTGCCCTGCAAGTATTTCTCGAAAACGCCAAGCCACGTTGCGCGCATGCGCGCAATGACGTCGGCCGGCCCCGATCCCGCGTCGAGCGCGGCGCGGCAGGTGTCGACCTCCTCAGGTCCTTGCAACTCTTGTATGCGCTCGATATTGCCGCTGGCCCACGCCTGCGCGCGCTCGAGCAGGCGCGGCAAGTCGCTTTCGACGGTCACCAGCGATGCCGCGACACAGGCATTCTCCGTCGCAGGCGGCATGGTCTTCAGCGCTTCCAGCACATCGCTCACTCCGGCGATCTTGACTTCCTCGATGCGCACCCCGTGATTCTTCGCGAGCGTGCGCATCGCCGCGCCCATATCCACGCGCGTCGACAGGCCGACCTGATGGAATGCGGCCTGCTGTAGGAAGGCGGCCGCGATCAGCGGACGGAATCGCTCCCACTTGGCGGGATCGTCGGTATATTTGGCTCGCTGGACGGCAAAGCGCTCATGCAGGGCCGCGGGCATGACGTCCTTGAGGCGCTTGCCGCCGCGGAGCATGAAGAGACTGCGCTCGGTGAGCAACAGCCACACGATGCGGGCGACTCCGATGTCGAACGGCTTCTGTACCAGCACCTGGCTGGTGCTGCCGAGCACTTCTTCCACTTGCTTGGAGCGCCAGGTGATCCCCTTGGGCAGCGGCGACATGCTCCCCAGAATCCACAACTGGGCATCGCCGTGGTGCACGTGCCACAGACCCGGCCCGGTGCGCTCGCCGCTTACCTCGATTTCATCCAGCTGCTGGGGCGGCGGCGCCGGATCGGCAGCGCGCGCGATCGACAGCCCGCCGCCGGCCACGAGCACCGTGAGCAGCGCGGCGGAAATACGCAGACTTAAGGCCGCAGTCTTGAAGTGCGTCATTCGTCCGACGCCTATCGCCGGTCCTTGACGCGGGCGGCCTTGCCGGCGGAGCGCGGCAACGAGCCGCTCGCGGCCACGCGTATCGTGGCCGATATGCCAATGTTGGCCTTCAACTTCGAGGCCAGCAGCCGGGCTTCGGCCTGATGAGCGTGACTCTCGAGTTCCGCACGAGCTTCCACGACGATGGCGATCTCGTCGAGACGATGCGGCCGCGTGACCTCGATCTCGTAGTGCGGGGCGAGCCCCTTGCAGCGCAGGATCAACTCTTCGATTTGCGACGGGAATACGTTGACCCCACGAATGATCAGCATGTCGTCGGTGCGGCCGCTGATCTTGGCCATGCGCCGCATACGGGTCGTGGATCCCGGCAGCAGCCGGGTCAGATCACGTGTCCGGTAGCGTATGACCGGCATGGCTTCCTTGGTCAGCGAGGTGAACACCAATTCGCCCTGCTCACCCTCGTCGGCCACCCGGCCGCTGGCCGGATCCACGATCTCCGCGATGAAGTGATCCTCCCAGATCGTCGGCCCTTCCTTGGTGCCCGCAAATTCCTGTGCGACACCGGGGCCCATGACCTCCGACAGACCATAGATGTCGCAGGCGTCGATGTTGAATGCGGATTCGATTTCCGCGCGCATGCCGTCCCCCCACGGTTCCGCGCCGAAGATGCCGACGCGCAGCGCCGTCGACCGCGGGTCTACACCCAAGCGAATGAACTCATCGAGAATGGCCAGCATGTAGCTCGGCGTGACCATGATGATGTCGGGTGCGAAATCGCGAATCAATTGCACCTGCTTTTCGGTCTGGCCGCCCGACATCGGAATCACCGTGCAGCCCGCGGCTTCGGCGCCGTAGTGCGCACCCAGGCCGCCGGTGAACAATCCATAGCCGTACGCGACATGCACTTTCATCCCGGCACAGCCGCCAGCCGCCCGGATCGAGCGCGCCACCAGGTTCGCCCAGGTGGCGATGTCGTTGCGGGTGTAGCCGACCACGGTGGGCTTGCCGGTGGTTCCGGAGGAGGCGTGAATGCGCGCGACTTGTTCACGAGGCACGGCGAAAAAACCGAATGGGTAAGCCTCGCGCAAATCGTCCTTGGTGGTGAAGGGGAAACGCGCCAGATCCGTGAGCGTTCGCAAATCCCCGGGCGCGACTCCCGCCGCGTCGAATTTTCGCCGGTACGCGGCGTTGTTTGCATAGGCGTGGCGCAGCGTCGACTGCAATCGTTCGAGTTGCAGGGATTCGAGCGCATCGCGGCTCGCCCCCAGAACCGGCTCCAACGCCGCCATCTCATCGATAGTCATGCCGCTACTCTGCTTTATCGCGGCCGAAAACGGCCGGGCGCTTGGCGCGCGCCGCCGCCAGGCCCTCGCGCACATCCGCCAGCTTGAAGCCCAGGAATTCCAGCGCCAGCGAGGTGTCGAAGCTGGGTCCGGCCAGGCGCAGCCAATTGTTGAGGGCATGCTTGGTCCAGCGGATGGCAGAGGCGCTGCCGGCCGCGAGCGTGCGCGCCGTGTCGAACGCCCGGTCGAGAACTTCGGCATCGGGCACCGCCAGCGCGACGAGCCCGATTCGCTCAGCCTCGGCACCCGACAGAGGCTTGTTGGTCAGCAAGTGATACCTCGCCTTCGCGAGTCCGCAGAGCAGCGGCCAGATGATGACGGCGTGATCGCCCGCCGCGACTCCGAGCCGGGTATGTCCATCGAGAATGCGCGCGTTGTCCGCGGCGATCGATACATCCGCCAACAGTGCGATGGCGAGTCCCGCGCCCACGGCGTTGCCGCGGATCGCCGACACCACCGGCTTGGAGCAATTGATCAAGTTGTAAACGAGATCGCCGGCCTCCTTCCAGACGCGCAGCAGCGTGGCTTCGTCTTCGATCATGCGCTCGATCATGTCGAAATCGCCACCGGACGAGAAATTCGCACCCTCGCCGCGCACCACCACCGCGCGCACGCTCTCATCGATATCGATGGCCCGCCACACCTGCGCAAGGTCGCGGTGCATCGCTTCGGTGGCGGCATTCAAGCGGCCTTTATTGGCGATGACGAGTTCGAGTATTCCCGCTTCGGGCGCGAAGAATTGCAGGCTGGGGAATTGCCGCGCGTATCCCGCCGGGTCGAGCGCGGCGTTCACGTGGCTTTTCCCACCGCATCGGGAACCGCATGAATGCTCACCATGGTGAGCACGTCGTACGAGGCCACCGTCTCTTCATGCTGATTGGTGATTTCGGTATCCCAGGCGACCTCGCCCCAGCCCTTGTCGGCGCGCAAGCTCTTGCGAGCGCAGGTGAGACGCACCTTGATTCTATCGCCCGGCTTCACCGGCTTCACGAATCGCAGCTCATCGATGCCGTAATTTCCGAGAACGGGACCATAGTCGGGATCGACGAACAGGCCCGCCGCGGCCGAAATCAGGAAATAGCCGTGGGCCACGCGGCCGCCGAACAAGGGGTTGCGCGCCGCGTCGGTCTCGCTCATGTGCGCGTAGAAGTTGTCGCCCGACAGCGCGGCAAATTGTTCGATGTCCGCCAGGGTGACCTCGCGTTCGCCCGACTTCAGGGTGTCGCCCAACTCCAGATCGTTGAAGGGTATGCGGAATGGATGCCTTCCGGGATTGCGCAGCCTGCTGCCCCGGACCCAGCGGCCGCTGGCC
>DATLVV010000014.1:0-3764 GCA_035577165.1 Steroidobacteraceae bacterium
GACGTTCAGCCCACCTACCTCGCGCGCCAGGCCGGCGCCCAGGTGCTCTTGGTCATCAATGCCTCTCCCTACGAAGTCGGCAAACAAGCGCAGCGCGAGCAGGAAATCGTGCGCGCCAGGATCGCCGAGGCGGGAATACCGCTGGTGTTCGTCAACCTCATCGGCGGCCAGGATGAATTGGTGTTCGACGGCAACTCCTTCGTGATGGATGCCAAGGGCACGGTCACGATGCGCGCGCCCGCGTTTACCGAAGGCATGTACGCGGTGGATCTCGTGATGGACTCCTCCGGTGCGGTCAAGCCGGTGCCCGGCGAGATCGTGCCGCTGCAGGGCGAGGAAGAAAGCGTCTATGGGGCGCTGGTGCAGGGCACGCGCGACTATGTGGACAAGCATCGTTTTCCCGGCGCGGTGCTGGGCTTGTCCGGAGGCGTGGATTCGGCGCTGACCTTGGTGTTGGCGGTGGACGCACTGGGCGCGCATCGGGTGCAGTCGGTGTCGATGCCCTCGCGCTACACCTCGCAGATGAGCAAGGATGACGCGGCGCTGCAGGCGCAGTGGCTCGGCGTGCAGCACAGCGAGATCTCCATCGAAGGCATGTTCGAAGCGACGCTGGCCGCCCTCAAGGATGAATTCGCCGGCCGCGCACCGGACACCGCGGAAGAGAATATCCAGGCGCGCTGCCGCGGCGTGCTGTTGATGGGCATCTCCAACAAGACCGGCAGGATGCTGCTGACCACGGGCAACAAGAGCGAGATGTCGGTGGGCTACGCCACGCTCTACGGCGACATGGCCGGGGGCTTCGCGCCGATCAAGGACTGCAGCAAACTACTGGTATACCGGTTGTGCGCCTGGCGCAACGCCCAATCGCGCGCGATCCCGGCGCGGGTCATCGAACGGCCGCCGTCGGCGGAGCTGCGCTACGAGCAAAAGGACACCGACAGCCTGCCGCCATATGAGATTCTCGATCCCATTCTCGAGGCGTTCATCGAGGAAGACCTGTCGGTCGATCAGATCACGGCCCGCGGCTTCGACCGGGCCACGGTGGGACGCATCTTGGACCTGGTGAAGCGCAACGAGTACAAGCGCCGTCAGGCGCCCCCCGGGGTGCGGGTGAGCGGGCGCGCGTTCGGGCGCGATTGGCGCTACCCGATCACGAGCGGGTATAAGGCGCGCTGACACGTCCTAGAAGACGGCCCACCAATGCTTCTTGGGGTAGAGGTTGGTGTGATCGCCCGGATAGTTTTCGGCGAATACCTTTTCCGCGTTGGACGCTAAATCCATCATGTGCAGATTGCTGTAGGCCAGGACCAGGACCTGCATCGAGCCCTTGACCGCGGGAGCGCCGTCATAATTTTCGACGCAATACTTGGCGCGATTGATGGCGCCGACGTACGCCCCGCGCTTCAGGTAGTACTTGGCGACGTGCAGCTCGAAATCGGCCAGGCGATTGCGCAGGAAGATCATGCGCTGATGGGAATCGGCGACGTACTCGCTGTGCGGATATTTCTCGATCAGCTGTTGAAAAGCCTCGAAGGACTTGCGTGCGTTGACCGGCGGGCGCTGCGATAGATCCACATTGAATTTGCGCT
This sequence comes from Steroidobacteraceae bacterium, assembly GCA_035577165.1. Classification (GTDB taxonomy): domain Bacteria; phylum Pseudomonadota; class Gammaproteobacteria; order Steroidobacterales; family Steroidobacteraceae; genus Bog-1198. The sequence continues at coordinate 1,590 of DATLVV010000014.1, forward strand.
CCATCCAGTTGGATTGGCGCTCGAAATACACCAGGCCCTTCATGTAATAGGCGTAGTCCACCCGCGGATTGGTGGGGTTCTCGCGGATGAAGGTGTCGGCGGCGTCGATCGCGGGGTCGGTCTGATGAGACTTGTAGTAGGCATAGATCAGGTCGAGCTGCGATTGGCGGGCCGGCTCGCTGAATGGATATCGCGACTGCAGCGCTTCCAACTGCTTGATGGCCTCGCCATAGTTCGAACTCTTCATGGCCTTCTGCGCGCGCGAATAGATCACTTCGGGGCCGGATTTGGCATCATCACCCCGGTGGCTGCGGCAGCCCGTGGCCAACATCACCAGCCCAAACACCACGAGCAGCACACGGCTGGGACGGACAAGATCACACACTCTCAAAGGCGATTCCTTACAATGGATGGATTGCGAAAACGCGGCAGTATACCCGATGCCCCGCCGCTAGCTTCGAGTGGCCTATGACCGCGGAGTTCCAAGTGATCGACCTGACGATTCCGCCGGAAATGGCCGGCCAGCGGCTGGACAGCGTATTGGCGCGCCTGATGCCGGAACATTCGCGCACTCGAATCAAAGGCTGGATCGAGGCCGGGGCGGTGCAGGTCGGCCGAAAGCCCAGCAAGCCGCGCGACCTGGTGGAGGGTGGATCCCGGGTTCGCGTGCAAATGATGCTGGAGGAGGCCGCTCAACCCCAGGTACAGCCTGAGTCTATTGCACTGCGGCTGGTGCACGAGGACGCGGACGTCCTGGTGATCGACAAACCGGCCGGGTTGGTGGTGCATCCGGGCGCGGGGAACCCGCGGCATACCCTGCAAAACGCCTTGCTGGGGCTGGATCCGCGCTTGGCGGCGCTGCCGCGGGCGGGGCTGATCCATCGCCTCGACAAGGATACGAGCGGCTTGTTGGTGGTGGCGCGCACGCCGGAGGCGCAAACCTCGCTCAGCCGGCAGCTCGAGGCGCGCACCATGGCGCGCGAATACGTGGCTGCCTGCGTGGGAGTCATGACCGGCGGCGGAACCGTTGATGAGCCCATCGGGCGCCATCGCGGCGACCGCTTGCGAATGGCGATTCGCGTCTCCGGCCGGCCGGCGGTGACGCACTATCGCGTGCTGGAACGCTTCCGCGCCCACACCTACTTGAGCGTCAAGCTGGAAACCGGCCGTACCCATCAAATTCGCCTGCACCTGTCGCACATCAAGTATCCGATCGTCGGCGACCCTGTCTACGGCGGCCGCTTTGGACTGCCGCGCGGCGCGACCCCCGGTCTCATCGATGCCCTGCGCGGGTTCAAGCGCCAGGCGCTGCACGCCGCGACCCTGGGTTTCGAGCATCCGCGGACCGGCAAGACCCTGACTTTGCACGCCCCGGTGCCGGCCGATTTCGCGCATTTGCTCGAGGTCTTGCGCGAGGATGCTTAGGTGAGCAGCGGGTGGGTCGAGGCCGGCTGGCCGACCCCACGCGGCGTACGAGCACTCTGTACATTGCGGACCGGCGGAGCGAGCGCCGCCCCCTATGCCTCTCTGAACCTGGGCGATCACGTGGGCGATGCGGCGGCGGCCGTCGCCGAGAATCGCCGGCGCCTGGCCGCAGACGCCGGATTGCCGGCCGAGCCTGTGTGGCTCCGCCAAGTGCATGGGGCCGGGGTCGCCGATCTCGACGCGGCCGCGCTTGATGCCGCGGCCGCCCTTGATGCCGCGGCCGCCGCCGCCGCACCGATCACCGCGGACGCCGCCTTGACCCGATGCCGCGGACGCGTGTGCGCAATTCTCACGGCGGATTGCCTGCCCGTATTGCTGGCGGCCGAATCGGGGGATCTGGTGGCGGCCGCACATGCGGGCTGGCGCGGGCTGGCCGGCGGGGTCATCGAGGCCACGGTCGCAGCGATGACGGGCGCGGGGGCGGTGGCGCCGGGGAGGCTGCTGGCGTGGCTCGGCCCCGCCATCGGACCCCAACATTTTGAAGTGGGTGGCGAGGTTCGCGAGGCGCTGCTCGCCAAGGATCCGGCGGCGGAATCGGCGTTTACGCCGAATGCCCGCGGACGGTTCATGGCGGATTTGCAGCAGCTCGCGCGCCGGCGTCTTGCGGCCGCGGGAGTCGACCGCATTTATGGCGGGGAGGAGTGCACCTATGCCGACCCGACCCGCTATTTCTCGCATCGGCGCGATGGG
>DATLVV010000015.1:0-8623 GCA_035577165.1 Steroidobacteraceae bacterium
GATCGGGTTCGGTTTGGATCGCGGCCACCGTGCGCAGCGACTTCGTGCGTCGTCTCGAGGCTTTTCCGGGACTGATGCAGGCCCTCGGCCGCAGTGCCGCTTACACCCTGCTGCCGCCGCGTCCCGATGAACTGGCCGAAATGATCCGCGAGCCCGCCAGAGCCGCCGGCTTGACCTGGGAAGAGCGCGCCGGCGTGTCGCTCGATAAAGAACTGCTGCGCGATGCCAGCGGCAATCCCGAGGCTCTGCCACTGCTGGAGTACACGCTCGCGGAACTGTATGAGCGGCGCCAGGGACGCGTGTTGCGATGGTCCGACTACGAAGGCGGCCTCAAGGGAGCCTTGATATCGGCCGCCAACGAAGTCGTGGAGGGCAGCGGCAGCGACGCCGACACCGCCTTCCGCGACGTCATGCGGGAGTTGGTCGGTGTCGGCGTCGACGGTGCGGCCACCCGACGCTACGCCTCCCTCGCACGTTTTCCGGCGGGCCCCGCCCGAGCCTTGCTCGACCGGTTGATTGCACGCCGCCTGTGCGTGACCAACGACGAGAGGCGCGGCGACGGCCCGGTAGCCTCGCTGGCGCATGAGGCCTTGATTCGCTCATGGCCCCGCGCTCAAGCGTGGCTGCAGCACGAGACCTCGCTGCTGCGAATCCGCGACGAGCTCGCCCGCGACGCGGCCGTGTGGGAATACCACGATCGCGGCGATGACTGGCTGGGAGTGGCACCGGAAAAGCTGGCCACCATCCGCCAGATCGAGGAGGCCGGTTTGATGCCGGCCGGCGCCGCCGCGGACTATGCTCGAAATTCGAGAAGGCGCGGCGCGCGCAACCGCCGCATCAGGCGCACGGCGGTCGCCGGAATTTGCGCCCTCACGATGCTCGCCGGCGTGGCGTGGTGGCTCGCTCTCAGGCAACGCGACGTGGCGCGGACGGAAGCAGCGACCTCGGATCGCACCACTCAGTTCATGGTGTCGCTGTTTCAGTTGGCGGATCCCAGCGAGAATCGCGGCAATGCCATTACCGTCAAGGAGGTGCTCGACAAGGGTGCCGCTGAAATCCGCAGCGACAAGGGCAGCAACAGTTTGCGAAGCGAGCCGCGGGTTCGCGCAGAACTGCTGACCGCCATGGGGCAGGCCTATTCGGGGTTAGGGCTGTACAAACCATCCGAAGACCTGTTGACCCAGGCGCGGGCGGATCAGAATTCCGCCGCGGTGCCGGACGAGTCGCGAGTGCGCACCTTGGTCGCATCGGGCTATACGTTGTATCTCGCCGGAAAGTACGATGAGGCCGCCAAAGAACTGCGCGATGCGGTCGATTTGGCGCGCAGGCGCTTGGATCCTTCGAGCGTTCTGCGCTCTGGCGCTTTGACCGGCCTCGCCGATGTGTTGGCGCAGCTCGGCAGGTATCCAGAAGCTGTGGAACTGTGCCGGGAGGCGCTCGTAGCCGACCGCAAGCGCGGCCCGGAAGACGCAGCAGTCCTGGCGCAGACGCTGACCTCGCTGGCCAACGCCTATTTTTTTAGCGGCGACCTTGCGGCGGCCGAAGCACCGATGCGCGAGGATCTGAAGATTCGAGAGCAGGTCTTCGGCATGCACCACTCGCTCACGGCTCAATCGCTGAACGATCTCGCGTCGCTTCTCTATCAATCAGGTAGATACGAAGAAGCAACATCATTGTGGAAACAGGCGCTGCCGATTTATCGCGAAGTATACGGGGCCGAACATCCGGAAGTGGCTTCGATCACCAGTAACATTGGACGCTCCGAGCTGATCGCGGGTCACCTCGATGAGGCCGAACCGCTCCTGCGTCAGTCGCTGGCGATGTTTCAGAAATCTCACGGCGACACTTACGACGGCCTTATCTCTCCGCTCAACAGCCTCGCCATGATCGACGCCTACCGCGGCCACTTGGACGCAGCCCGAAGCGAAATCCGGCATGCCGACTCGATTGCTCGCCTACCTGATCAAGGGGAATTGCTGGACCAAGTGCTTCTGAATGAAGCCGACATCGAATTGGCGGGAGGTGATCAGTCGCGCGCAGCAGCTTTGCTCACCGAATCGAAGCTGCTGTTGCGGAAGGCTCATCCCGACGTTACCGCTGATGCGTGGCGGTACGCAGTGTGGGATTCGGTGAACGCCCAACTGCTCGCCGCAAACGGAGATTTCGCAACCGCCGCAAGTGTTCTGGACTCGGCGCAAAAGGTACTGACGAGACGATTTGGCGAAACCGGCTTGTATAGTTTGCTCACGAGGCGGAGAACTCTGTTGATTGCGAACGCACAGAGATAGCCTGTACCGGCAGCGGTCCACGAACCGTAATCTAGTGCAGTGCGATTGCTGGACCCGCTGGCGCGTTAGTCAATTCTCTTCAAACAACCACCTCACAGCGTTGACAACATGTCAAGCAACGAGTAGTTTTTAGTGGCGTCGAGGTTTCTTGACACGGCGCTCAATCCTGCTCGAATGCAAATAACGCTCGCGGGTGACCCGATCATGAAGTACACGTTTGCAATCCTTATTGCGTGTTGTTCCGTAGTCTCTCTGACTTTCGCGCCGCGCGCCGAGGCCTCCCACAGCATTCGCATCGATGAAGGTAACGGCGCCGGGTGCATGACGACCTACACGGCCAATTCCGACCCAACGACCGCGTTTACTCCGGGCGGGACCTACGCCAACTCGGTGGCGTGTACGCCCAATAGTTCCTCCCCCGCGGATCTATTTCCGAACGGAACGCCGGCGAACGATTCTGCAACCGTTGATCCGACATTCACGGCGACCGGCGGAGAAATGTTCCAGTACTATGCCGGCGCAATTGGGCCCCAGCCCGATGCGCAGGTCGTGGTTTGGAATTTGCTCACGGGTCCCTTCGGTGCCAATGAAACCGAAATTGAACTCAATGGATGGTGCCCGGGTGGATCAGGCGCCTCCTTCAATTTCGGTGGCAACACTTTTTCCGGCGGCTGCGGCGGCAGTCCTACTGATCTACTGTTCAGTCAGGCGGGCAGCATCGTTGGGTACGTGAACGATGCAAGCGATGGCACCGCCACGATTTTCCGGAGCACCAGCGTGCCGGGATGGACCGAGAGCGGTGTGGTTTCAAGTGCGCCGGAACTGAATCCTTCCTCTGCAATCGCGGGACTAACGCTGTTACTGGGGAGTTTGGCCGTACTGCGCGGCAACCGGCGGAAGGGGCTCGCCCCAACCGTGTAGCCATCGAAGCAGTTCGATCTGCTGGGAGCGACGCGATGCGCGTGCTGAATGCCGCTTGAGCACGGACGGCGCTGAGTCTGCCAGTCAGTTCAAGATTCCGTTCATGGTCGGGGTCGTCGGGCATCGCGACCTGTTGCCTGATCAAATTCCTCAAGTCCGCGCTGCTGTTACAAAAATTCTGAAACGGCTGCGCGAGGACAACCCCGACGTTCCATTGCGCCTGCTGTGTTCGATGGCTGCGGGGGCGGACCTGCTGGCCGCCGAGGCCGCCGCAGATCTCGGCATCACCATCATTGCGCTGCTGCCCTATGCACGACGTCTATGCCGCGCGGATCTTGAAAGCGAAGCCGAGCGCGCACTCTTCGATCGTCTCTGCGACATGAGCGATGTGGTCGAGCTGAGCCTGCCCCAGGACGCAGGTCCCGGCGATGTCGATCATCCGGGAGAGATTCGAGACCAGCAATTGCAGCGGGCAGGATTGATCGTTGCACGTTACAGCGGCTTGATGATTGCGATCTGGGATGGGCTCAATACGGAGCATCGCGCAGGTACCGCGAGGGCGATCCAGTTTCGTCGCGAAGGCGCGATGCCCACGGGGGAGATCGCGGTATCGCCCCGCGATGTGCTGCTGTCGCCGCAGGACGATGACCTGAATTTCGAGATTCGCTGCTCCCGCCTCTCTCATCCCAACGGCGCCGAGGTCGAGGTGGCCGTGCTCGGCTTCACCGGCTCGGACAGTCGCGGTGGAGAAGAGTACCCATCGTCGTTGCGCACGACCCTGAAGCGGCTCGCGGAATTCAACCGCGACGTCGAAGAGTTTGCCGATGACATCGTGCACAGGGGCAGGCGGCTCTGGCAGCCCAGCCCCGTCCCGATACCCCAGACGCTGCGGTACTTGGACCGCATGTTCAGCGCCGCCAACTGGATGGGCACCTACTATCGTCGATGCTTTAGCTGGGCGCTCAAAGCACGCTACGGCCTTTGGGCCCTTATGGCATTTTTATTGATCACGTTCAAAAAAGAATCGGTCGGTCCGATTGCCATCGCCGCGATCCTGGGCGTGCTGGCGGTCTTTCTGTGCGGCACCCTGCTCGCGATATGGGCTCATCGGCGCGCCTGGCATCGCAAGTATCTGGACTATCGTGCATTGGCGGAGGCGCTGCGCGTGGATTTCTACTGGGAGCTCGCCGGTGTCCGCAAGGAATTCGAGGGTGAGTTCGCGCATGAGAGCTTTTTGCAGAAGCAAGACGCCGACCTGCAGTGGATCCGCAATGCCATGCGCGCGGTCAGCCTGGAATTGGCCATTCGTCCGTCCGGCAATTTCAAGGAGGGCTACCCCTTCGTCTTCGCAGACTGGGTGGGAGACGATGACCTGGTCAACGGTTCGGGGCAAATGCTGTATTACCGGCGGACCCTGCAGATTCTTACGCGCAAACAGCATAACGCCGAGCGCATTGACCGAATCCTGCTGTTGACCGGGCTGCTATTGGCGTTTGCCTTCGCCATCGACCTCGCCCTGCAGGCCCTGTCGCTCACTTTTCTGCCGCCGCATCTGCGTGCTTGGATGCTGTGGGCGCTGGCGCTGGTGCCGGTGTACGCCGCGATTTTCGAAATCTACCTGAACGAAAAGGCGGACCGCTCGCTGATTCGCCAGTACCGTTACATGTATCACTTGTTCGGCTTTGCGGCGCGTGAACTGCGCACTGCGGCCACCAACGAACGGAAGTTGGAAATCCTCAGGTCGCTGGGTCATGCCTGCCTCGCGGAACACGCGCAATGGATACTTGCGCACCGCGACAAGAGAATTCAGGGGATGCGCTGGTAGCGCGATCGTCCGCGACTCACGCGCGCGCCGCGGCCTCCCGAATGAATCGCGCGGTCCTTTCCGGCGCCGTGATCGGCAACATGTGGCCGCCATCCACCAGTGTGAGCTCCGCACCGGGCAGTTTGGAGGCCAGTGCTTCGCCCTGCTCGAGCGGATTGAGGATGCGATCGCCGCGGCCGTAAAGGACGCTTACGGGAAGCTGCATGGCGCCGTAGCGCTCGACCATCCCCGCCAGGTCCGTGGCAATGGCGGCCAGGTCGGCGCAGGCCGCGACAAAATGGCTCGGGCGCAGCGTGAGCAAACCGCCGGCGCGGATCGCAAAATCGATGGGGGCGGCCTCCGGATCGAACAATACGCGCAGCACCTCGTCACGCCTGAACATGCTGAAAGGTACGGCCAGAGTCCAGGCCGCGGCGGAACGCACCCAGGGTTTGGCGATCTTGAGCCCGTTGAATGCGCTGTGAACCTCCTGCACCGGATGAGTGAGGGGCGCGATCAGCGCCAGTCCGGCCACACGCTCGGGATGACGCTGAGCCAGAGCCAACGCCACCGCGCCACCCATCGAGTGGCCCACCACAACCGGGCGCCCGAGCTGAAGATGCTCGATCAGCGCCACCAGCACGTCAGCCTGGGCTCCCAAGGCGGCCGAGGCACCCGGCGTTCGTATTGAATAGCCGGAGCCCGGCCGGTCGACCGCCACAACACGGTGGTTAATGGCCAGACGCTCGACGAGGTCATAGGTGAAATGGCGAAGTTGCCCGGCCAAGCCGTGCACCAGCAGCAGAGGAGGTCCTTGACCGCGCTCGACCACATGCAGCCTCGCGCCCGGGAGGTCGATGAAGCGCCCGACCGGGGGCACCGCCGCCTCCACCCGCCGCACGGTGCGCCAAGTGAACAGCACCAAGCCGACGTTGATGACGACCAGGGCGAGCGCAACGACCACCAGAACTGTCATTCTTGGACACGAGGCGCGAGCACGCGCCAGTAGCTCACGGGAAACAGCCGCTCCAGCAGCGAAATGATGACTGCATCGCGGCCGACCAGGATGCGCGCTCGGCCTTTCTCCACGCCGCGCACGATCACTTCGCCGGCTTCCTCGGGCGGCAGGCGCAGCAGCTTGTCGGCCTGGTCCATGCGGTGGCGGCGCTCCTCGGCCGACACTGCAGTCGCAACACGTGCATTGCGCGCTATCGCCGTGGCCACCCCGCCGGGATGCACCACGCTGACATGGACCCGGGTGCCGGCCAGTTCGTGACGCAGAGCATTGGAAAAGCCGCGCACGGCGAACTTGCTGGCGCAGTAGGCGCTTTGGCCCGGGGGAGAGATCAATCCGAAAACGCTCGACAGGTTGACGATGCGGGCATCGTCGCTGGCTTTCAGCAGCGGCAGGAAGGCGCGCGTCATGCGCACTACGGCATGGAAGTTGATCTCCATGAGCCAGTCGAAATCGGCCTCGCTGACCTGATCGAAAGTTCCGGCCAGTGCCACGCCCGCATTGTTGATCAGCAGGTCCGCGCGGCCGTGCGCCTCGAACACGGCAGCGGGCAGCGCGGCGACGGCTTCGCGGCTCGCCACATCCAGGGGATGCGCGCTGGCGCGCATCCCCGTCGCCGAGACTTGCGCTTGCGTCTGCTCGAGGCCGGACTCATTGATATCGCACAGCGCGAGGTGGCAGCCGCGACGCGCCAACGACAGCGCAGTAGCCCGTCCAATGCCGCTGCCCGCACCGGTAATCACGGCGACGCGACCCTTGAGATTCATGGCTTGGCTCCCGCGCTGAATTGCATCACGCCGTCGGCGATGCGCCCATAACGCAGATTGAGAAGGTCCCACAGATAGTTTTGATACACCTTCCACGGCCGCTTCGATCCTTGCTTCGGCAAGATCGCCAGGGCGCGCTGGATATAGCCCGAGGTAAAGGTCAAGAACGGTTGCGGGACGACGGCCCCGTCGCGCCGCGGCACGGCGATCGCGTGGCCGTGGCGGGCCATGTAGCGCAGCAGACGGCAGACGTAGGCGGCGGTGAGGTCGGCCTTCAAGGTCCACGATGCATTGGTGTAGCCGAAGGTCATCGCCAGGTTCGGCACATCGCTCAACATCATTCCCTTGTACGCCATGGCCTCTCCCAAATCGCAGGGCCGCCCGTCGATGCGTATCGACACGTCTCCCAGCACGTTCAGCTTCAAACCGGTGGCCACCACCACGATGTCGGCGGGAAGTTCATCGCCGGAGGTGAGCCTCAAGCCCCGCTCCGTGAAACATTCGATGCCCGCGGTCACCACCGAGGCGCGGCCCTCGCGAATCTCGCGAAACAAATCGCCGTCCGGCACCAGGCACATGCGCTGGTCCCACGGCTTGTAGCGCGGCGTGAAATGCGTGTCGACGTCGAATTGCGGACCCACCTGTTCGCGCGCCATCTCGATGAGGCGCTTTTTCATCTGCTCGGGACGGCTGCGAGCCAGCTGATACAGGAACATGTTGAGCAGAACATTCTTCCAACGCGTGAGCGCATAGGCCGCGCCTTCGGGCAAACGGCGACTGAGCCATTGCGCCAGCCGGTCGACGGACGGCCGGGTGACCACGTAGCTCGGTGAACGCTGCAGCATGGTGACGTGGGCGGCGGTCTTGGCAATCTCAGGCACCAGCGTCACCGCAGTGGCGCCGCTGCCGATCACGACCACGTGCTTGCCAGCGTAATCAAGATCCTTAGGCCAGAACTGCGGCTGCAGCACGCGGCCGCGGTAGTCCGCCTCGCCTGCAAACTTGGGGCGATACCCTTCGGCGTAGCTGTAGTAGCCGCAGCACATGAAGAGGAACCGCGCGCGAAACCGTATCGCCCCGCCGTCGGCAGTCCGCTCGCCCGCAATCGTCCAGCAGGCGTCCGGACTCGACCACTCGGCGCCGCGCACCGTCGTCCCGAAGTGGATATGCCGGGTGATTCCGCCTTCCTCGGCGGCATCGCGGATGTAGCTCAGGATGTCCGGACCGGCAGCAATGGCCTTGGCGTCATTCCAGGGCTTGAAATCGTAGCCCAGGGTGTACATGTCCGAATCGGAGCGGACTCCGGGGTAACGGAACAGGTCCCAGGTTCCGCCGATCGACGCGCGAGCCTCTACAATGGCGTAGCGCTTGGCCGGGCAGCGCCGTTGCAAGCGGTGGGCGGCGCCGATGCCGGATAGGCCTGCGCCGACGATCAACACATCAAGTATTTCGGGCACGGTGCATCGGGGCAAGGGTTACGCTCCTCAGACTACAATCCCGGTGGGACAATTGCGACCCGTCGCAGCCAAATAAGGAAGGCGAATGATCGACATGGACATACGGCACATCGGTTTCGGGGCTTTGCTGCGTCCCGACGTGCTCGCCGACCCCTATCCCCTGTTCCGCCGTCTTCGTCAGGAAGACCCGGTCCACGAAGATCCGGAAGGACGCGGCTGGATGGTATCGCGCTATGACGACATCGCGAAGGTCCTGGCGGATCGGCGATTTTCGGCGCAAAGAACGCTTGCCATGAGGGAGGGCCAGGACACCTCGAGTGCGGTGCAGGCGGCGCTCGCCCGTCAAATGCTGTTCCTCGATCCGCCGGACC
>DATLVV010000016.1:0-8523 GCA_035577165.1 Steroidobacteraceae bacterium
GGGGCATTGAGGCAGGCGAGTTGCCTTTCGAGGCTGCAGCGTCGCCGGAAGAGATATCTCGCTATGTTCGTGCGCGTACTCAAGCGTTGGGTGTGTCGCTTCGCCCGACGTCCTGAAGCGGACGTTCCGCCCAAGAAACCACGCTGGTTGCCAATGCTGCGCACTCACTCCCGTACGCATAAGCTATTCAGACGACAGATCTCCGGGTGCCATCCAACTAGATGCAGCATTGACGATGCAGCACGCGGTGTGTGGTAAGTTGTCCCTGTAACACCGGCTGTTCGGGAGATCATCCAAATGGCAACGATCAAAGTGATGCAGAACGGGCCCTATCTGGTCCAAGGCGACGATGTGACGGCGGTCGATTGGAACGGCGCCACCTACGCAATTTCAAAGCGTCCGTTTGCTCTGTGCCGCTGCGGCGGCTCGACCACCAAGCCTTTCTGTGACGGGACCCACTCTCGAAGTGGCTTCAAAGCGGCCGAAGCAGCAGTCCCGGGTAGTCAGGACAAACCCGCCACCAAGACATAAGTATCGCTGGGGCTTTCGGAGTCAATAGTGACCATCGACGCCCCCAATACTTACGGGTGAGTTGGGTGGGATGTAGCGCAGACGTTCAGTGCGGGTCCACGACCGCTGAGCAACTCTATTGACGACCGCCGCCAAGGTCTTTGGGTGCCCGGTCTGGTGCATACAGCCGTTTACATAAAGGCTAAGATATAGCCCAAACGCAATCAGGCGCTACCTTGGAATTGCATAGGCACCCAAACACGGTGCGTTTCGTTTGGCAGCGCGCGAGAGGAACTGTTTCGTCTACACAACTGCACCCGTATTGGCCCATGACTCCTTATGAATCGAGAATACGAGAGCTCATAATCTGAGGGAGTGGTTCTATGAGGTTGATCTGCTATCCATCGTCAAATGACGGTCCAAAGATCGTGGCGGCGCCGGTAGAGCTCGCATGGATGGAACAATCAACCGAAAGGTTTGCATACCGTTGCCTTCCGCTGAATATCGCCAACTCACATGGCTGGATGGTATTGAACACGCACCCGTTCATCGCGGAGTGGAACGGCGACTCAAGTGTTGACGGCGTTCTCGTGCAATCACGTGGACGCGATCTACCGCTATTGGCACAGAGCCACTTCGGCTGTGGCATCCTTACTTTTCACCTGCACGCGCTGTTTCGGACTGATCCAGGCTACGACTTGATGGTGGGCGGACCGTTGAACCACTTGAAGGACGGTATTCAGCCACTTAGCGGGGTGGTAGAGACAGACTGGCTGCCATTTACCTTCACCATGAATTGGAGATTCACTCGAAAGATGACGCCGGTAGCATTCGAGCGGAACGAGCCATTTTGCATGATATTTCCCTTAAAGCGGGGCCTCTTGGAAGAAAGCGAGCCCGAAATCCGCTCGCTGAGCCAGAACAAAGAGCTCAGCGATGCCTTTAAAGAATTTTCGAATGACCGACGGAATTTCATTCGCGATTTGAAGATCCAAGGTTCTTCGGCGCAGAGTCAAAAGTGGCAGAAAGATTACTTTCGAGGATCAACACCTTCGGGTTCCGCTCCGTCCAGCCATCGTACAAAGCTTAGGCTCAAGGAATTTAAATCGACCGAATAGTGCTCTGCGGAATTGGCCGGCATTTAGCCGGGATCGAGCTAGAGTCGGCATACGCCCAAAGGTCATGCTTGGACTGTGTTCTTCCATCGCCTCGGCGAGATCCGTAATCGCTCCCACGAAAACCCACGCTATCGCGCCAGCGCTCTGATCTCGTGATCGCCACAGCGGTTCACAGTCTAAAGTCGACAGCCGCGTGCCTCGCCGCTAAGCCCTCAGGGCGACGACCTTCCCCTTTTCCCAAACGTAAATCGGAACACCATGCATGCGGGCAATTCGGCGCGCGTCCTTCGCAGCTCGGCGCAGAGCGCGTCCAACCTTCGCTGCAGTCGTGGGGACCGTCCTGCCAGATCGTTTGATCTTCATTCGCTTTTCTCCAGAAGCTGCGGCTCTCGCCCAGAATTATCGTATACCGTACAGGATGGCTCACATGACTGTCGAGCGCGTTGATCTCGATCGCGGCGAGCAGATTGTATGTCCGTGCCGATCCTTGCGGTGCCTGAGGCGGCGACACATGATCATAAAAGCCACCGTGTTCGTCAAAGTAGGTTGCCACCGCGCCGACAATTACAGGCCGGCGGCGTCCAAGGCTGGGCCGATCAGTGCCAGCAACTGATTTTTTGCCGGGTCCGGTACCCAGAAGCTGAACGCCACCGCCAAATCCAGGCCACTATCGCGGCTCTGGGCGATGGTGGCCGTGCCCTCGAAGTCACCGTAACGGGTGCCAGAGGTGCGCGCGCCGAGGTCCCACACGGCGTGCGAACCAATGAAGCGGGCCACCGTCGTCACCGAGGTGGCGAAGCCACCCGCAGCGGGCGCGACCTCGAGCACGAACGCGCCGCCGTAGGCACCGGCCGCCCAGACCCCGGAGGTTTCGAGCATCGAGGGGCCTGCATTCGCGCTGTCGTAGCCCGGCACCTCGCCGCTGAACCGCTGGTCGACGGCGGTGCGTGCGACGACGAGATCGCCGACCCCGAGCGGGGCGAGCAGCCGCTGCCGAATGTAGGCATCGATCGGCTGTCGCGCGGCCTTTTCGACGACGGCGCCGAGGACGAAGAACGCGATGTTGGAGTAGCCGTCGCCGATCATGCCGCCCGGGGCAGTCATGAGCGGCATTCCGTAGACATAGCGAACAACATCGTCTTGCATCGGAGGGCCGAAGCGACCGGCGAGGAGGGCGACATCGCGCATCGTCGCGTCACCGTCGGTGCCGTCGGGACGGCGACCAAAGAGGTCGCGGCGCATCCCGGTCGTGCGGGTGGCGGCCTGGCGTAAGGTCACCAGCGCGATGCGGGAGTCCACCGTGGCGTCGGTGGGTAGAGGGGTGCTGATGCCGAGGTAATCAAACATCGACATGTCCAGCCCAAGGACTTTGTCATCGTGCAGCGCCTGCGCCGCTGCCGAGGTGAACAGCTTGGAGACGCTGGCTTGCCGGAACAGAGCCGCGGGTGGCGTGACGGGAAACCCGGCCTCGGCCCAGGTGTAGCCACGGGACACCCGCACCACGCCGCTTCTGGCGACAGCCAGGGCGGCAGATCGCACGCCGAAGCGTCTCATCGTGTCGAACATGGCGCCGTCCAGCGCGGCGGCCAGCGAGTCGGGGCCCGGCGCGTCGATGGTCACGGTCCACTCTCGCGGCAGGGCGTCTTCCTGGCCCGCGAACACTGCCGCGTATCGGGCACCGTCACCGGCACCGCCGGCTGCGACGACGATGGGGCGGTGGCCCTGCTGGAGCTGCCGGTCGAACTCGGCCTGGTACTCCTGGGCGCTGATCCGGTGTCGCGCCGTCCACGCTCCAACCCGGTCCGTCCGGAAAACCGACAGTACAACCCCGTCGTCGCTGACCGCGAGCGACGACGGCCGGTTGGCGCCCGCCACTTGCGCATCGAACAGGCGCTGGTGAAAGTCGCCGTCACCTAGCCACCACGAGGCATCGATACCGTCGCGGGCCTCCCACCAGATGCCGGCGAACCTGCGGTCATCCGGATTGCCGTACACCGCCAAGCATCGCGGAACCAGACCCGCCGCGTGAGCCTGCTCGGACTGGCCGACCATCGTGTCGGTCTGACCGGTTGCACCCCAGGCAAGGCCGTGCCGTGCCGTCCAGGCACCGACGTCGCGCTGCTCGAACAACGCCGCGAAGACGGCACGGTCCGCGGGTCCCGTGGCGGAAACCACCGACGGCGTCAGCCCACTTGCAGTGAGCTCGTCGAAGCGTCGCTGATAGCCTGCGGCATCGAGGTTATGCGCACCCGCCCAGCCGCGACCGTCGCTCAGGACCCAGACAGCAGCGTAGCGGGCATCGCTCGGATCACCGGAGACATTCACCCAGGTCATCCGCATTCCCTGCGCCAGGAGTTCGTCGAACCGCTGCTGGTGCGTGGCGGCATCGATACCATGGTAGGCGACGAAGCGGTCCATAATAGGTCCTCAAGCATCATCTCGAATTGAATATAGGCCAGCGCACAATGAAGCGGCGTGGCAGTCACAAGCCGAAACCAAAACTACAACCAGCCAGTCTGATCAGGCTGGATTGCTGCGGACAGCGCTATCGTAGGCGAGCCCGCTCGCGCCTTCGCCGCGGCCGACGGTGACTCGGCGCGCCACCCAGCGCATTGTGATTCCTTCGACGGAACGCGCAAGCTCCGCCACGCGGCGCACACGCACTCCTTCACGGGGCACCTCTTCCTCCTTTAGGTCGTAGGGACGTGCGGCAATCAGTTCGCCGAGCGCCGCGTCGGCATCGCCCAGCGAGCCTTTGCGCAGAAAAAATCCGCCTGCGCCGTCAGGGAACGGCACGGGCACGAGGGGAATCCAGTAGTCGGGCACAACGGTTGCAAGCAGATAGCGCAGGTCGGTGTCTGCGCGCTGCGCGTTCGAGTGCAGCGTGGGGCGGGGCTCGTCGGTGCGATAGCGGGGGTCACCGCTTGCAGGCTGCACGGCGCGCTCCAGCGCCCAGCACATGTTGGCGCTCTCGTCGCGGATGAACAGCACTTCCTCGAGAGCGCGGCCTTGTAGTGTGCCGCGCGCCGTCGGGGGTACCAGCAAGCCGCGAAGCGTTTCAGTATCGCTGCCGACAACGCTCATCTCGAACAGCCGGAAGCGACCGGTGCGTGCACGATCGTCGGCAGCGGGTACCCCGATGCGCTCGCCAAAGGTGGTGGTGTACGACACCTCGGTGAGCGTCGTCAGGGCCGCGGTATCGACGTCGAACGGCACCAGGCACCAATCGTTGCCGAAGATGGTGGCGAACTCCACCAGGCACAGGCGCGCCGGATCGTGCGCCTGAACATTGAGCATGCCCAGATTGACGCTGCCATTTTCGAACTGCCAGAGCCGATCCGAAGGCATGCCGGCATAGGTCAGCGGCGCGGCGAGCATGGTGCGGGTCCGTGTCGCGGCGTCAACCGCCACTTCGTTGGGGATAGCGAGGCGGGAGAGCGGCGCGTGATCGAAGTCGTGCCAGTCGATGGAACCCCCGAGATGAATCGGGGCTTCGAGAGCGATGCCATCATTGCCGGTTCCCGCCTTAATCGCGAAGCGGTATTCGAGCCGCTCGCTGATCCAGGAACTGGGCGCGTCAACGGCGAGCGGGGCGACGTTGCCCCGATACCATGCCAACCAGTCGTTCGCGGCCGCCACGGCCGCCGCCGGCGCGCCCGCGAGCCAAGTAGGAACACCCCCTTCGAGGCCCGCCGCGGCTGCCGCTGCATCTGGTGCGGTGCGGGCGATGGTACGAAACATGCGCGGAGCGTTCCACAGCGGCGCGGACATCGGTTTCGGCGGTGGCTCGGCCAGCGGAAGCGGGCAGTCGCGCAGCAGACCCGCGCGGGCATCGAAGCCGGCATCGACAAGCGCTGTTACCAGGAGTGCACCCGCTTCAGCGCGCTGGCGCAGTCCAGGTCCGTGCGTCGGTGGCGTCTCGCGTTCGACGAACGGGTCGAGCGGCATATCCGCCGGCAGCGGCCGCGCTGCAACTGCGCTGTCACCGCCGGGGCGCCACGCAGCAACCGGGCGCGTGGCCGCGACAACACGCACGCCGATAGGGCTGCCTGCATCCTCGCCATGAAATTCGGCGAATTGCCATTGTCGCGCCAGCAGCCACAGCGGGTCGTGGATGCGCGCCTCGAGGCCAGGCGTCGGATCGCCGGTCAGCGATTGCGGTTCCAGCCGCGTCCAGGCCGGAGGGAACATCGCAATCGAAAGGAGTGCCTCGGGAACCTCGCGCGTGCCGACGATGCTTATCTTCTCGCTCACTTTGTTTCCTTCAGGAACGTCGCCAGACTATCCATCTGCGCGAGCTTGTCCACGTAGTGAAGATTGAGCACGGCTTCGCCCTGCAGCGACCAGCTCTGCTCGTATAGCGCCGGCAGTACGCGTGCGATCCCGTTGGTGCGCTCCAGCGTCACCAATCGCAACCGGGCGAGCTCGAGCGTTTCCTGCAGCACGCCCAGCACGCTGTCGACATTCCAGCGCGCGCCGTCCGGCGACACGGCGACCAACAAGACCTGCGGCGCGCGCGCGCCGGGCGCATTGGCGTTGAACGCGATGCCGCTGGTGTGCCGCGCGTTCACCACGGCAGCAGCGCCCTCGCCCCGCGTTTCGCGCACCGGCAGCACTTCGATCCATTGGTCCACTACCAGCCCGGCCAAAGGTGCACCGGCATCGAACGCACTGCTTGACGCGACCACGGTGCCGACCACCGATGCGGTTGGAGTCGGCTCGCCCGCCGCGAGCGGAAGTGCAATCCATCGTCGCGGTGCACTGCCGTTGCCGCCGACCATTTGTCCGGCGCGCAGCATTGGCGCGACCCCGGCCGCTTCAGCCAACATTTGCGCTTCGAGTAATCGCCGCACGCCGTCACGTACTGAAGCCTGGTCGGTCACGAACCGTCGCAAAGGGGCCGCATCGGCACCTTCAGGAACCGCAGCGAATGCGCTACCCCAGGCGTCGATGCCACCGCTGTCGACAATTTCACCCAGGATCCAGAAGCCTTCGCCAAAGATGGTCTGCCCCGCTGCCTCGACCGCATCGATGCTGACTATCTTCAATTGTTCACTGGCGTCGATCACGCGTCGAGCCGCCTCAGCCGCAACCATCCCGGCCACTGCGGCCAGCCGATCGTTGGCGACGAGCGGCACCGCAACGCCAAACGCCGCGACGGCGTCGAGCGCTGCGCCAAGCTGCGCCGGGTCGGTGATTTTCGCGTCAACCAATGCCTGCAGGGTCTGGCCGCTGGCGGCGAGCGCGCCCACCGCGGCGGTTGCTCGCAGAAACGCTGACTGCACCTGCGGCGCACCGATCGCGCGTTGCGTTTTGTGGCTCGGAAGTGCCAGGTCCGCGGCACGGGCCGGGCGCGCCCGGCTTACGAGCGATCGCAACGAAGCGGCGAGTTCGAACACATCACCGATGGCGCGCGATCCGGCCGGCCAACCGGGATCGGGCGCATCCGCGAACGGCAGGTCATCGGCGATGGCCTGCCCCGCGGCGGCCAGTGCGCTGCGCAGCCGGTGCTCGAACACACGCCGATCGGCGGCGTCGTAGATCAAGTCGAGGGCGCACAATCGACTCGCGGCGGCGGACACGCGCGTTCCGTCGACGCGCTGGGCGACGACAATCGAGGCTGCATCGCCCAGCACTCCACCGGCCCACGCTTCCAGACGCGGCTCCGCGGCGGCTCGCGGCCGGGTCAGATTCCACGGTGCTCCGCCGTTGGCTACGACCAGCACCTGGTGGATGATGGGAACACCCAACGCCGGTGTCGCAATAAAGTCAGGCTCTGGTGGCGGACTGTCGCCGGATGCTGCAGCATCCATGGCGGCAGCAGCGCGGGCGACGTTGCCCTGCACGAGCTGATGCACCCCTTCGGCCAGCAGCAGGTCGGCGACCGCATCGATGGCCGCTGCGGCGCGCTCGATCGCACCGGTGACGGCCGCCCATTCGGCGTTCGAAACCTTCGGCCAGTCAAGGCCGGTGAGATAGGGATTGTCGGCAGGCCTTAGGTCGAGCTTGTCGCGGATTATTTTCGGTGAGAATCCGACCACCTTGCCTTGGTACTTCGCGACGAGGTCGACGCCGTTGACGACATTGGTCGCCGCGATGGCTTCCTGCGCCGGCGGAGGCAACGCGTCCTTACGGTCGCTAAGCTTGCCCTGGAGGAGCGGCGCAATGCTGCGCAAAGAGAAGATCAGACGGTCGGCGCCTTTCTCGTGCAGTTCCCGCTCGATGCGATAGCCGAGCAGCGCACCCAGCGGCTGGCCTTGACGGATCCCATCCTGCAATTCGAGCGCCAAACGCACCCGCGCGCTGGCCAGATCGACCGCGAACGCGCCATCGCCGCCGCCATCGGGATTGTGCGACAGGTAGGCACTGCGCAGAATACCCGCAGTGGCGGCGTGGGTCAGACTGGGCGCGTGCAGATAGCCGCCATCCGAAGCGCGCAGCCCGGTGGGTTCGAGATTTTCGACCCAGCCATAGGCGCCGATGCTGACGGTGCCCGACTGACGCACGCGGTTGGCGGCGCGGCGCCGCTCGACGACTGCGGTCAGCCACGCATCAAGCCGGTGCGACGCCGTATCGAGCGTCTCCGCCACCAGAATGCGGCGCTCATCGAGTGCAGTTGCTTTCAGCACCAGCAACGCCTCACGCAGCTCATTGAAACGGCCGCGCGCATTCAGCCAGCCCAGCACGGACAGTACCGCGAGGTCGTCGCGTGCCGCCGCGCTGGTGCTTTCGAGCGCCATCTCACCGAACGACCGTTGCACGGCCGGAACTGGCTGGAATTCCGCAAACGTCGCTGGCCCAACGGCAACCTCGTTCGTGAGACGTGCGGCTTCTGCGAAAAATTGCGCCGGCGCCGCATCATTTGCCCTGCCAGCCAACGCCAGGACACGCTCCC
>DATLVV010000017.1:0-6526 GCA_035577165.1 Steroidobacteraceae bacterium
GGTCGCCGGCATCAGCTGCATCAATCCCACGGCACCGCGCTTGGAAACGGCACGGGAATTAAATCCCGACTCCACGACGATCACAGCGCGCAGCAGATTCGGCTCCACCGAGGCCATAATCGCCGCCTTCTCGATGATCGCATCGTACTGTCCGGCCTTGGACAGCAGCATCCAATCGTACCGGTCGCCGCTCGCGGTGCGATCATGCGGCGACAGCACCAGCAATCGATAGCGGTTGTTGTCCGGCACGTCGGTGTAATGCCGCGTACCGCTCGAATCCAAGTAGGTGTAAATCCGCGGGTTCGCCGCGACGCTCGAGGCAGCCAGCAGAGTTGCAATCAGAAATGCGGGTTTGAGCACCATGGGTTTGCGGCTTCCTGGAGCGAAAGCCTATCGCGAAGGGGGCGCTGACCGATGGGACCTACTTCAAGAAACGGCTCTTTTGCAGCGCTGTGCCGCTCAATCCGCCATATCCGGCAGAGGATCCAGCAGGGTTTCGTCATTGTTGCGCGTCGAATTGACCCGCGGATCGACTTTGTACGCGGTCATCCGTTCAGCGGGATAGGCCGCAAGGGCCGCCTCAGCCGCTTCGGTACTGCCGAACAGCCAGGGCTCGCGCATATCGCGCGCCAGAATCGCCGGCATTCGCGCCTTGGAGTTGTGAATGCCGGCCATCAGCGAATTCGCCGCCATGGTGATGATGGTGCAACTCGCGCCCTCCCACAGTCCGGCAAAGCCGAAGATCGTTTGATCGTCCAAATGAACGTAAAACGGCTGCTTGGAGCCGTCGTCGTTCACATGCCACTCATAGAATCCCAGCGCCGGAAGGATGCATCGCCGGCCGTATTTCCAGGGATCGCGGAAGGCGGCGCTGCTCTCGAGTGTCTCGCGCCGTGCGTTGAACGTGCTGAACTTGCCGGGATTCTCCCTGGCGAAATACGGTATCAGCCCCCAGCGCAGCAACACGCCTTCACGGCGGCCGTCGCGGCCGCGAATGGCCGGCACGGCCTGGGAGGGCGCAATATTGAAGCTGGCCGGGAACTGCCATTCGGTGTGTACGAGATTGAACTCGCGCTCGATCGATGCCTCATCCGGACTGACGTAGCGGCCGCACATCGAATAATCATACCCCGCTGGCAATCATACCCCGCTGGCAATCATACCCGGCTAGCAATCATGCCCCGCCTCGTGCAAGCTTTCCTAAATCACTCTACACGAAGCCGAGCCCGTGTCCGAAAGCCCCGACTGGAAACAAAAATATCGCGACTCGCTCCTCGAAATGGAGGCCGAGGAGAAACGCTGGCGGGGAATCGAGCAGCTGCTGCGTCGCCTGGTCGGTCGTCTGTGCGCCGCCGGCATGGGTGTCAATCCGCAGCTCGACGACGAATTGACGGCGCTTGCCGCCGCCAATCGACGCAATGCGGACGCGGTCGAGCTCGAACGCCTCGCCGCATCCTTGACGAGCGTGGTGGTCGCGGTCGATGCCACCGCGCCGGTACTGCATCTCGGTGTACCGCATCCGCTTGCCGCGCCGCCGCTGCCCGTGAAGGCCGCCCGCTGGTATGGAACCTGCGCCGCCATGGCGGCCTTGCTGGAAGGGCTCAAAGACGGCGAGGCCGACGCCCCGGCGATACAGACCTTGATCACCCAGCTCGCCGCTGCCGAAAGCGATGCGGCCCTGGCCGCCCTCGTGGGCCGCATAGCCGATCTGATTCATGTTCGCAGCGAATCGCTGGCGCGCGAACGGCTGCAGGTGGCTGCCGTGCTGTCCGAAGTCACCAAGCGTCTCGAGGAAATGGCAGCACATTTGACCGAGGTGAACAGCGCCAACCGCAGTCATTTTGACGACACGCAATCGCTGAACGACAGTGTGATGTCGCACGTTCGTGAGCTCACCGAC
Organism: Steroidobacteraceae bacterium; assembly: GCA_035577165.1. Taxonomy (GTDB): domain Bacteria; phylum Pseudomonadota; class Gammaproteobacteria; order Steroidobacterales; family Steroidobacteraceae; genus Bog-1198. Next base: position 1,901 of record DATLVV010000017.1, read on the forward strand.
GAGGTCAGCGGCGCCACCGAATTGAGCCTGTTGCAGTCGGCCGTCAGCGCGCGCCTCGAAACGGTTGCCAAACAGCTCTCCGATTTCAGCGCTCGCGAGCACAGCCGGTTGATCGAATACAACGGCCGCGCCGAACACATGCGGACGCGCATCGCGAATCTCGAACGCGAAGCGCAGGAACTGCATTCCAAACTGGATTTGGAGAAGCATGGCGCGCGGCTCGATCCATTGACCGGCGTTGCCAATCGCAAGTCCTTTGACGAGCGCTTCGCCCTGGAGATCGGGCGGCGCGGCGGCGGCGGAGCGCCCTTGGGGCTGCTGCTGTGGGACATTGACAACTTCAAAGCCATCAATGATAGCTACGGGCATCGCGCCGGCGACCGTGTCCTGCAAAGCGTTGCCGGCTGCTTCATGGCGGCGCTGCGCGCCACCGACTTCGTTGCCCGCATCGGCGGCGAGGAATTCGCGGTGCTATTGACCGGCCTGCGGCTGACCGAAGCCGTGAATGTGGCCAATCAGGTGAGAACGGCGGTTGAGGGGCTGAAATTTCATTTTCGCGGCACGCCGGTGCATGTCACGGTCTCGTGCGGAATCACTGAATTGCAGGAGAACGACGCGCCGGAGGCGGCCTTCGACCGCGTTGATGCTGCACTGTATCGGGCCAAACACGGCGGCAAGAATCTATGCGTCGCCGCCTAGGGGCCCGCTTCGTCAAAATGGCTCAGTTAACAGATATTTAACGTGTTTTCGCCGGTTTCCGCACGGATTTTTGGCTTGCGGACATTAAAATCCTTGTGCAGCCAAACAAACAAATTACAGTCCGGCGATTTCCTGAATCATTGCGCTGATTGACCGTGGCAAGTAAAGTTTGCATTGCAGCATTATAGGTCCTAATACTCTATGTCCGTTCCTGAAACCGTCGTCACCGAACCGTCAATCGCAGTCCCCGTTGGGGCCGCCGATGCAGCGGTGGCCCGCCGCAGCGCCACGCGCGTGCGCGCGTGGGTGCTCACCGCGATGCTGTTCCTGGTGCCGCTGGCGACCTATTGGCCCGCGACATTCCACGATTTCGGGCTGCGCGATGATTACTCCAATTTGCGCGAGGCGCACGAAGAGCCCGCCACGGTCATCAAATTCTGCGCCTCGCATGCGCGGCCGATCTACGGTTGGCTGCTGCAAGCCACGTATGGCCAAACCGACACGGTGCAGAGCCTGCAGTGGATGCGCTTTGCCGCGTCGCTGTTGCTCGGCGCACTTTCCCTGGTCAGTTTTCGCGGCCTGCGGGCGCTCGGCTGGTCGTTCAGCACCAGCCTGTGTTTTGCACTCTTGCTCGCACTGATACCTTCCGCGCAGGTGATGGCCGGATGGGCGGTCGGCTGGCCGTATGTGGCGACCGCATTGCTGGCTTTCGGCGCTTTCTTCACCGTTGAAGGCGCATTGGCCGTGGGAATGAGCGCCGGCGCCGGCCGGGCTGTCGCCCAGTGGTCGGTGGCGCTCGGTCTCATGGTCGTGAGCGCGCTCATTTATCAGCCGAGCGCACTGTTCTACGTGGTGCCTCTGGCGGGCGCGTTGATCGCGCATCGGCATCGCACCCTGGCGCAAACGGCGCGCTGGACGGGGATTCACCTGGGATTCGTGGTCGGCACTTTGGGCCTGGCCTATTGCGTGATGAGCGTGCTGTACGCCACCAAGGTCTTCGTCAAATCCGGCCGGGTCGCCTTCGAGCATCACTGGGGCGGGAAGATCGCCTGGTTCCTGCAGGAATCCTTGCCCAATGCCCTGAGCATGTTCGTACTGAATGACAACAATCAGCGGGATCATGCGCTGTATTTCGGCTGCGCCGCCCTGGTCGGTGCGCTGTTGCTGGCGGGCGCGTATCACGAGTGGCGACGCTACGGCCGATCGCGCGGCATCGTGTGGTTGACGGCGCTTTTGGGGCTGCCGGTGTTTGCCTGTGCGGTGAGCCTGATCGCGTCCGAGCGCTATGCGACGTATCGGACCATCCTGGCCATGACCGCGGTACTGCTCTGCTTCCTGGTGGCGTCAATTCGCGCACTGACGGAGAGCTGGGGTCCGTACGGCCGCCGCATGCTGGCCATCATCGTCATGTCGATCGCCTTTTTGACCGCGCAACATCATGTGTATGCGCTGATCGCCGTTCCCCAAGGCAATGAATGGCAGTTGATCATGGCGGGCGCGAAAAAAGTCCATTTCGACGGAGTGCGGCCGCGCATCTTCGCGATTGCATCCCAGCCCAGGGACATTTCGACGGCGACGATCTATCACGATGAATTCGGCTCGCTGTCGACCAATTCGGAATGGGTGCCGAAAGAAATGTTCAAGCGCGCGATGCACGATCTGCACCCGGAGATTTCGAATCTGGATTCGCGCTATGACTTCTCTGAGGGCAGGCGCTTGCCGGCCGACCAGCGCTACGACGTCATCATCGACCTGCACAAGCTGCGCCAGTTTTACGTCGACAACTGAGAGGTTGCCTCAGAATCCCAGGAAATCGCTGAGGCGCCCATGGGCAATGGCGGCCCGCACGGCGAGCGGCCACAGCGAATGCAGGCGTATGTCCTTCATGCCGGTAATGGGCATGTCGATTTCGGCCGCGGGATTCAGGACGCGGCGCGCGAGCTGCGCGCCCATCGCGGTGGCCATCGCAACTCCGCGTCCGTTGTAGCCCAGACAGGTCAGCACACCGGCCGCGGGCTCATGAACGTGCGGATAGTGGTCCCGCGTTATCGCCAGCCGACCGCCCCAGGCATGCGTCCACGGGATGCCGGCAAGGGCCGGCCAAAGCACACGCGCATAGGCCAGCAAATGAGGAATCGCCGCCGTCGCCGATATTTCGTGCTGTGGACCGCGGCCGCCGATCAACAGGCGGCTCCCGGCATCCACTCGGTAATAAACGGTGATGGTGCCGCTTTCGTACAGCACTGCCCGGCTCGGCATGACGCCGCGCGCGATGCTCTCGGGAAGAACGGCGGTTGCCGCGATGGCACCGAACAGAGGGATGACCGTGCGGCGCAAATTCGGCCATAGATCGTCCGTATAGCCGTTGGTTGCCAGCACGACCTGCGGCGCCGCCACGGTACCGCCGGCGGTATCGACCATCCAGGCGGCAGCGGTCCTGCGCAGGGCGAGTGCCCGGGTGCCGCCGTGCACCGCGGCCCCCGCCGCCCGCGCGGCGCGCAGCAATCCTCGCGCATAACTCAAAGGATTCAGATCCCCGCCGCGACGATCCAGCATCGCAAGCCGATAGTGTGCCGTGCCCGTTGCCTGCTCCAGTTCTGCGCCCTGCAGGATCTCGACCGGCGCGCCTCGGCGCAGCAGCTGTTCCGCGGTGGCGCGCACCTGGTCTGCGTGTTTTGCGTGTATGGCCGCTCGCAAGGTACCGTTGCGGCGGGCTTCACAGCGAATGGCGTGACGCTCGATGAGTTCGAAGACGAATGCCGGCGCAGCGCCGGCAAGGGCATTCATGCGCCCGCCCAGATCTTTGCCGAAGTCCCGTTCCACGGTGTCCGGATCGAGTTTGAGTCCTGGATTGACCTGACCGCCGTTGCGGCCGGATGCGCCCCAGCCGGGCTGTTCGGCCTCCAACAGCGCAACCCGGGTGCCCTGCTCCGCCAGGTGCAACGCCGTCGATAGTCCCGTAATGCCGCCCCCGATCACGGCCACATCCGCTTGCACGTCGCCCTCGAGCGCCGGAGTCGCCATGGCGGGTTCCGCGGTTTCTTGATAGAGGTTTGACATGTGGATGGTTGGAGTGCGCGGTAAGCTTCCAGCCATGATAGCCGAACCACTGCAATGGATTTGCGCCGTCCTCGGTGCCTTGATGGTCGGCATCTCCAAAGCCGGCATCACCGGTCTCAGCATTCTATCCGTGGCGCTGTTCACACACGTGTTTCCGAGCAGCAAGCAGGCCAGCGGCCTGGTGCTGCCGTTGCTGATATTCGGCGACTTCGTGGCGGTGCTGTCCTACCGAACGCACACCCAATGGCGCTATGTCTGGAAGCTCATGCCTTGGACGGGAGTCGGAGTGGTGCTCGGGTATTTCGCGCTTGGCCATATTTCCGACAGGACCACGCGCACCATGATCGGTGTGATCATCGTTTCGCTGTGCGTGCTGGGGGGCGCCCGTTACCTGACCGTGCAAACCCAGGAGGCAGCGGGCCCCACGCATTGGACCCTGGGAGCGGCGATCGGCATCGTCGCCGGATTCATCACCCTGGTGGCCAATGCGGCGGGACCGCTGATGGCGCTTTACCTGGTGGCCATGCGTCTGCCCAAAATGCAATTCGTAGGCACCACGGCAGTGTTTTTCATGGTGCTCAATCTGTTCAAGGTGCCGTTCATGGTCAAACTCGGCCTGATCACGGCGCAGAGCTTCGCATTCAATCTCATGCTGGCGCCCGCGGTTTTGCTCGGAGCGTTCGCAGGCCGCTGGCTGCTGATACGGATCAACCAGCGGCTGTTCGAGCAAATGGTGCTGGGATTCAGCGCAATCGCCGGATTTTTGTTGATCGTCTGACAGGCCCTCAGGCGCAACCCAAGGGCCTGTCGCAACGAGCATTCCTGCTATATCAGAACTTCTGCCCGAACTTCAAACCGACCACTCGC
>DATLVV010000018.1:0-17334 GCA_035577165.1 Steroidobacteraceae bacterium
GCCTTCTCATAGGCCTCGATCGCGCGCGGCGCATCCTTGAGCACCACGTAACAGTGGCCGCGCTCCTGGTAGAGGCGGCTCGCCCGCGGGTGATGGCGCTCCATGTCTGCGAGCGTGTCGAGGGCGTCCGTGATCCATCCCCCGTGCCGCTGTGCGAGGGCGAGCAGGTACAGCACGTCCCGGTTCTCAGGGTACAGGGCGCGTAGCGAGGCCGCGGCGGTGACCGCCTCAGCGAAGCGGTGCGCTTGGACCAGGCCGCGGATCCTCTGCACCTCGAGTTCCACGCCGGCGGGCGCCGCCACCGGCTCCGAGGTCACAGTCATGGCTTCATCCAAAACGAAGGGCGGACAATGTTGTCCGCCCTTCGATTCTACCGCAACGGTTGCGTGTGTCGCCGATCAGAACTTGAAGCCCACCTTGATGCCAAGCACCCGCGGACGCAGCGGTACCTGCGCCTGGATATCCTGGCCCGACGTCGTGAAGGTGCTGGTGATCTTGTTCGCCAGATTCTGGCCGTAGAACAGCACATCCCACGCATTCTTCGAAATGCCGAGCGATGCATCGTAGGTCTCGTAGCCCTTCATGGTGTAGCGCAGCCAGGTCGTGGTGGGAACCGCGATGCCGTTGCCCGACGGGAAGCTGCTCGGCTGGTTGTCCATGTCGTCGATATGGGTCATGCCGACCTGGGCGAAGGCCTTGTAATCGCTGAACGTCCAGTCGTAGCGAGCGCGCAGGCTGTACTGCAGCTTGGGGGCGAACGCCGGAGTGGCACCGAGCGCACCCAACGCATTCTGAACCTCGACGTTGTGGTCGCCCGAACGCACCTGGGTAATGCAAGCACCTGCAGGCGTCGGATTGGCAGGTGTCGTCGGCGTTATGCCGGCGGAGCGGATGCACGGGTCGGTGACCTGTTTTGAATCGTTGTACGACATATTGCCCGACAGGGTCAGAGCGTCGGTCGCCTTGAACGCGAGCTGCAGTTCGCCGCCCTTGATCTCGTAGTTCGGACCCGTCAATCCGAAGGTCGTATTGCCATATATCGGCGGGTTGTAAATCAACGTCTGCACGTTGTCCCAGTTCATCTTGTAGAGCGACGCGTTGACCTGCAGGCGATGCTCGAAGAACTCCGACTTGAAGCCGATTTCGTTGTTGGTCAGCGAGTCGGGTGCGTAGCTCAACGGTTTGTTGAACTGCGTCGGCTTGGTATCGGTGGGACCTGCGATCACGCCGTTGGGGAGCGGCACGCCGGCGGCGTCCACCCAAATATTCGTTCGGCCGCCGGTGAGGCGGTTGAACGCGCCGGGACGATAGCCCTGCGAGTAGGTGTAGTACACCATCGCGTCCGGGGTGATATGCCAGGTCAGGTTGCCGCGGCTCTTGAATCCCGTGAAAGTCGCGTGGTGGTCTTCATAGGTGATCGGCGTCGCATAGCATGCCGGGTCGCCGTTCGGCTTGTTTTCGCAACGCGCACCGGTGCCGTACTGTGAACCGACTTCCTGCTCCGTATACTTGAAGTAGCGGGTACCGGCGGTGAGGGGCAGTACTTTCGGAATCAAATCGAAGTCAGCCGACAGGAACACCGCAGTCTGCTTGTAGCCGCGCTGCAGATCCTCGCCGAAGTTGGTGTTGTCGCCCCGGGTCGTCGGGTCGATCGCCGCGTTGACCGGGGTCACGTTCGCGAGGCAGATCGGCCCGCCGGCGAGCGCCGCCGCCAGGTTTTCAGGCGTGCAGGACGGGATGGTCTTCTGATTGAAGTTCATGTCGTCCTTGATCTGGAAATCCTCCCAGTAGAACCCGAGGAGGCCGCGCAGCCGCAAGTCCTCCGGCGTCGACAATCTGACTTCGTGGCTCTGGTGGGTGGTCTTGAAATAGTCGTGCCAACCCATGACCGGCGAGTAGCACGTCGCGGGGCCGGCACCGTTCAAGTTCGAGCCGCCGCCGCCCGTGCACGAATAGTAGAAGCCTCCCGCGGTGCGGGTGTAGTTCGAGTAATCCATGTTGGCATCGACGCTGCGGGTCAGGTAGGAACCCGTGTAGATGCCCTTCAGAAAGCCGACCTTGCCGTTGATCGTCCAGGACGAGATCGAGGCCTTGTCCTTGTTCCAGGCCGGCGTGTAGGAGGTCTCCTCCAGCGGTTGCAGCTGCTCGAAGCCGAGGCCCACCGGCATCTGCACCGGCATGCCTTCCGCATCCATATTCTGGTAGGTCTGCTGGATGAGGGCGCTCCAGTCGTCGTTGATCTGGTACAGCAGCGCGAGGCGCATGCCCTGGTACGTGGTCGGGTTCTGCGCCCTTTGCACCAACAAGCTGTTGTTGTAGGTGGGCAGATTCGCGGGGTACGACGAGCTGTAGGCACTCGGGCCCTTGTCGGTGTTCGGATTGCGCTGAAACGTTGATGGCACGTTGTCGATGTAGCCGCCGCGCTTTTCGCTGTACAGCACCCCGCGTATCGCAACCTTGTCGCCGAGCGGCAGGTTGAGCATGATATTGGCGCTGGTGTTCGGATCACCGTGCGCCGTGACGCCGTAACCGCCTTCGGCGCGACCCTCCTCGACGTTGAGCTTGGGCTTGTTCGTGATGTAGCGGACCACGCCGGCCTCAGCGCCGCCGCCGAACAAGGTGCCCTGCGGCCCTTCGAGCACTTCGATACGCTCCATGTCGACCATGTAGACGTCGAGATTGCGTCCCGGGAAAGTCAGGGATGCCTCGTCGAGGTAGGTCGCGACATTGGGAAACGGATTGATCGAGGCCGAAGACTGGCTGCCCGCGAAGCCGACCGAAAGACCGCGCATGTAGATGTTGCCCTGACCCGGGCCGTTCGAGCTGAAAGTCACGTTCGGCAGCAGCTTGAGGACGTCGTCAAAGGTGGTCACGGCCAGCTGGCCGAGCTGTGCGCCCGAGATGGCTTGGATCGTGATGGGCACGTCCTGGATCGATTCAGAGCGCCGTTGCGCCGTGACGGTGATTTCCTCCAGTCCGGTCGATGCGGCGGTGTCGGTATCGGCCGCTGCAGCAGCATAAGAAGTGCCGGCGTATCCGCTCAGGATCGCCGAGATCGCATATGCCAGTTTCTGGTTGTTGTTCAAGCGTGTCTCCCTAAAGGCCTCATGGCAACAAAAATACGAGAATCGCAGCAACGATGTCGCCACGCGACTAATTCGGATGACCGATAAACTCTCAGGAAGATCGAGCCTCCATACATCCCTACTTTGGCCCGCCAATTCCCCGCTGCGTATTTTTTACGCACCGCAGATTACATTTTTATGACAGTACTATGACTCAACAGTGACGCTGCATTCAAGTACCACCCTTTCATCATCCTGTGCTACCAATGGCCGATTTCATCGCTCAATGAGGGTTTGATCGCCAATGCAGCAAATCGTTGAACCCGCCCGCTCCGTCGATGTGGTCCTCGAAACCGAGGTTCTGGTCGTCGGCAGCGGGCCGGGAGGCCTGGCCGCCGCCCTCGCCTCCGCCCGTGCCGGCGCCCGTACCGCCCTGATCGATCGCAATGGTTGCTTTGGCGGCAACATCACTCAGGTGGGGGTCGAGGGTTTTGCCTGGTACCGCCACGAGCAAACGGTTGATTGCGAAGGCATTGGCATTGAATTCGAGCAGCGGGCAACGGCCATGGGCGCCTCTAGCCCTGAGCCCCAGTCCTTGAGTCATGCCCTCGACGCCGAGATGTTCAAATGGGTGGCGGATACGCTGGTCCAGGAAGCCGGAGTCACGCCCCTGCTGCACCGCCTGTGCGTGGCGCCCATCATGGACAAGGGCGTCATCCAAGGGGTGATTACCGAGAGCAAGGCGGGCCGTGAGGCCATCCTCGCCCGGCGCGTCATCGATGCGACCGGGGATGCCGACATTGCCACCCGCGCCGGGGCGCCGGTGCACAAATCGCCCAGGAAGGACATGATGGCGGTGTCCGTCATGTTCTCCATGAACGGGGTGAACAAACGCCGCTTCATCGACGCCGTCAAGGCCGATCCGCAGACCTATGCCGACTGGTCCGGCAACGGCGAATGGGACTACGAAACCACCGGCAAGGAGGACAAGCTGTTCTCCCCTTTCCTGCGCAAGCCTTTCAAGCAGGCGCTCGCCGCCGGCCTCATACCTCCGAGCCTGCATACCATTGCCGGCACCTGGGGTTCGGTGACCGATCAGGGAGATCTCACCTATCTGAACCTGGTGCATGTGCCGGAAATCGACGGCACCGACCCCAATGATCTGACCGTGGGGGAGATGCGCGGACGGCGCGAGGCCATTTACGCGCTGGAAGCGCTGCGCGGCTATATGCCGGGGTGCGAGGACGCGAAACTGCGCAACTTCGGCATGACCTTGGGGATCCGCGACACCCGCAAGATCGACGCTCTCTACAATCTGACCGGCACCGATGTCCGTGAACAGGCCCGTTTCGAGGATGCCATCGGCATCTTTCCTGAGTTCATCGACGGCTACGGCATCCTCATTCTTCCCACCACCGGACGCTACTGGCATGTGCCCTATCGCGCGCTGGTGCCCAAAGGCGTCGGCAATCTGCTCGTCGCCGGCCGCTGCATCGGCGGCGACAAGATTTCGCATGCCTCGGCGCGCAACATGATGTGCTGCGCGGTCAGCGGTCAAGGCGCCGGGGTGGCCGCGGCCGTGTCGCTGCAGCGCGATGAAGCCTTCGATCAATTGAACATCGGCGCGGTGCAGGCGGAGCTTGCGCGTCAAGGCGCCCGATTCCGGTGACCGAACCCGAGAACGACACCAGCCGCAACAGCGGCAGCTCGCGGATGCGCTGGTGGGTGCTTGCCATGGCGGCGATCGCCGTATCCAGCAGCTACTACGAGTCCGACGTGATCGGTTCAGTCGCCGATCTCCTGGCGCGGCAGCGCGGCTTCAGCCAGTCGCAGATCGGCATGCTCAATGCCATCATGAATGTTCCCAATGTGGCCTTGGCTCTGATCAACGGCGTGCTGATAGACCGCTTTGGCGCGGCGCGGATCGCGCTCTGGGCCGCGGGCATCGGCGTGATCGGCGCAGTGCTGACTGCGATCGGCAATCCCTACGAGCTCATGGTGGCCGGCCGTTTCCTCTTCGGCGTGAGCGAAGGGGCCATTTTCATAGCGCTGCTCGCGGGCCTCGCGCAGTGGTTTCCGCGCGACGGGATTGCGCTCGCCGCGTCCCTCTACCTCAGTCTCGCCCGCGTCGGCTCCTGGTTGGAAAATACCTCGACGGCGTGGGCACATTCGCTGTTCGAGCGTGGCTGGCAGCCGCCTCTGTGGCTCGGCACCGGCGTTACCATCGCCGGTCTGATCGCGGCGCTGGTTTACTATTGGGTGGACCGCCGCACCCCGGCGGGCACACGCGCAGGTGCCGCCGCGCCCGGGCGCGTGGTGTGGCGGGATCTGCTGAAGTTCGACATGTCCTATTGGTACATTCTCGGGGTGCACGTGCTGTATGCCTCGGTGTTCTTTCCGTTCCGCCAAACCTTTGCGTTGGAATATTTTCAGCATGCGAAGGGACTCACCAGGCCGGCGGCGGGCATCGCCAACAGTTGGGTGTTCTTCGCGGCGATTTTCGCCACGCCGCTGTTTGGTTTGCTCGCCGACCGGCTGGGCCATCGTGCCCTGATGCTGGTCTTCGGTACCTTGCTCCTGCCACTGACCTTCGTCGTGCTGGGGCTCACCGATCTCAATCTTTGGGTAACCACGGTGATGATGGGCATCAGCTGGTCGCTGGTGCCGGCGGTCATCTGGCCGGCCACGACGCTCATCGTCGCACCGCGCCGGTTGGGTACCGCCCTCGGCCTGATTACAATGATTCAGGCGCTTGGCATTGCTGCTTCGAATCTCGGTGCGGGCTGGCTCGCTGACCGGGCCGGCGCCGGCGCGGCGCACCCGGCCGGCTACTCGGTCATGCTGTGGTTCTTCTTCCTGCTCAGTCTCACCGCGCTGACCTCGGCGGTGCTGCTGTGGCGGCGCGAAACGGGACCCGTGGGCCACGGCCTGGAAGAATCGCGCGCGCGCGCCGCGCAACCCGCCTGAGTGATCCTGGCCCGACTTACTGATCCTGCGCCAGAATTTGGTCGATGCTCTGCACCGGCACCGGCGGATAGTGGAAGTAGCCCTGTGCCTGATCGCAATTCAGCAGCCTCAGCAGCTTGCACTGTTCGGCCGTCTCGACCCCCTCGGCCACGGTCAACAAGCCGAATGCCGACGCCAAACCGATGATGGTGCGGGTGAGCGTCATGCTGGTGTGGTCACCGGGCAGCCCCTTGACGAAGCTGCGATCGATCTTGAGCAGATCGACGGGCAGCTTGGACAGCAATCCCAGGGATGAATAGCCGGTGCCGAAATCGTCCAGCGCCACGCGAATCCCCGCCGCGCGCAGCTCGCGGAGCTGCCGCCCCGCGCCGTCGATGTCCTGCAGCAGCGCGGTTTCGGTGATCTCCAAGTCGATGCCGAAGCCGCGAGGATCGCGCGGCCAGTCCTTGACCAGGTCGAGCATGAAATCGATGAAGGCGCGGCCCCGGAACTGAACGGCCGAAACGTTCACCGCGACGCGCACCGGCCGCAGCCCGGAACGGCGCCATCGGTCACAGTCCTCCCTGGCTCGCTGCACCACCCACTTGCCCACCGGAATGATCAGCCCGGATGACTCCAGCACCGGCAGGAAGCTGCCCGGCAGCAGCAGTCCGTGCTCGGGATCGTTCCAACGCAGCAGCGCCTCGACGGATTCGATGTGCCCGCTGACGATGTTGACCTGCGGCTGGTAGTAGAGCTCGAACTGCTGCTCATCGATGGCCACGCGCAATCGATGCTCGAGCGCCAGGCGCTCGGCAATCTCACTGCGCATTTCGAGCTGGTAATGCAGGTATTGCGCGCCGGTTTCTTTCGCGCGCTTGAGCGCCGCTTCGGCCTTTTGCACCAGCGTGTTCGCGTCCTCGCCGTCAACGTGGCAGCGTGCCGCGCCCGAGTGGCATGAAACGCGGACGCTGCGGCCCTCGATCAGAAAGGATTGCGCGAAGACCGTCTGGTCGAGCAACGCAGCGCTGCCCATCTCCACGCCCTCCGTGCAGGGTGCCACCAGAACAAATGTGCCGCCGCCCAGGTCGCCCACCCGCTCGTCGCAACCTGCCTGCTGGCGGAGCCGTTCGGCCACTTGCTGCAGCAGCAGATCGCCGAAATTGCGGCCGAAGCTGTCGTTGAAATTATTCAGATGATCGATGTCCAGCACGGTCACCGTCGGCGCAAGTTCGGGTGGCGATCGCGTGCGCAGCAATTCGTCGAGGCGCCGGCAGAACAACGATCGCTTGGCGAGTCCTGTGAGCGGATCGTAGTGCATGAGGTATTCGGCGGCGTCTGCCTGCTGCAGCGAGCGCACCGCGAACGACAGCGAGGCGGCGATATCCCGCAGCAGCAGCAATTCATCTTCGCGCACCAAGGTCGAGTCCGCGGATGTCAGGGTAAGCGCGCCGACTGGTACACCGTCCACCATGAAGGGCAGTGCCACCACCGATCTTATCCCCGCTTCGAGCAGTCGTTCACGCCGACCGACCAAAGGCGGCTCGTTGCGCGTGAGATCCCAGCATACGCTGACCTCGCCGGTGCGCATGGCGCGCCCGGTCAGGCTGGCATCGGGTTCCATGCCGTCGCCGATGCTCAAGTATTCCGGCAGAATGTTCTTCACGCGTTGTCCGGCAACAAACCCCGGCCGCGCCCGGCGCGCGCCGGGTTCCACCACCCACACGACCGCGCTGGCGTAGCGGCCCACTTCGGTGGCCACGAGGCAGGCCTCCTGCAGCAGCAGCTCGCGATCGCGAATGCGCAGGACCGCTGAATTGATCGCGCTCTGCATCTTCAGCACGCGCGTCAGCTGTGCAACATCCGTTTGATGGCGCTCGCACTCGCGGCGCGTGCGCAAGGCGGCGACGCCGAAGGCAAGATCTGCAGCGAGTTCGTTGAGCAATGCGATTTCCGCGGGGTCGAATGCCGCCGGCCCGTCGCTGTAGACCTCGAGGACGCCGAGGCAGTGATCCTCGGTGAGCAGCGGCATGGCCAACGCGGCGGTCAGGCCGCGCTCGCGCGCCTGCGCCCGCCAATCCGCGCTCCAGCGTTCAGCGCCGACGTCGCGCACGACCTGGGTTGCCCGTACGCGCATGGCACGGGCTGCAGGTGTCTGCGCGCCGCGCGCATGCGTCCAATCGACCTGGGATGGAGCAAGCGGGCCCGCGCCCCATGCACCCCCGACGATGGCGTCAGCCGCGGCGCCCCCAAGCGCATCCGCGTGACCGACCCAAGCAAGGCGATAGCCGCCGACCTCGACCATCGCGCGACACAGGTCGGTCAGCAGCTCGTGTTCACTGATGGCGTGAATCAAGGTGCGATTGCAGGCGCTCAGCACCCGAAAGCGGCGCTGCAATTGTGCCAATCGCGTCCCCGCCGCGGCCTCGACCACTCCGCGGCCGGAGTTGGGCCGCACCGCGCCATGCGCCGATTTGGCATTCTTGATCACTGCTGAACCACCGCCGGCAGATCGATGCGTACGGTCGTGCCGGTTCCCGGTTGGCTGTCGAACTGCAGTCTGCCGCCATGGGCATGGACGGTCTGATGCACCATTCGCAAACCGAGGCCGGTGCCGGGTGCCATGTCCGCGGTTTCGGTGAGATTCTGCCGCAAATCGCTGACCGTGGAGCCATCCATGCCGGCGCCGTTGTCGGCGACGGTGAGGCGCACGAATTGCGCCCCCTGCCCATCCGCGCTGGTCATGCCGGCGACGCCGATCTCGATGGCACCGTGCGGCTGGCGAATGGCCCGGGCCGCGTTGAGCACCAAGTTGAGCAGCACGCGCTGCATGGCGATGGGATCCGCGTGCACCGACGGGGCATGGGTGTCGACCGCCATGCGCAGCAAGGCCGTGTTCGGAATCGCCGAGCGCATCAGAGGCAGTGCGTCTCGCACCACTTTGCCGAGAGACAGGGTACGGCGCTCGCTGGTGGCGCCGTGACTGAAAATCACGACCTGATTGACGAGGCCGCGGGCCAACTCCACCGTATCGAGGATCTTCTGCAGTCGGTCCTGCGCGGCGCTGTTGCCGCACACTTCGGCGTGCAGCGCCAAGGCATGCTGATCGATGGGCGACAGCAGAGCGCGCAAATCATTCGCTACACCGGCAGCGAACTCGCCAAGGCTGGCGAACCGCTGCACCTGGTCGACAATTTCCTTCTGCATCGCCGACACTCCCTATGCACGCCGTCCCACCGTTAGGGCGCGCACTGTAGTGTTCCGACAGCTGGATGTGAATCGGGTAATTCCCCGAGCGGGACCGCTGCGAGTCTGTAGCCTGAGACCCCGTGATTAGGTGAATCCCTGCGTGCGCCCGCCGCGCGCCGGCCTCAAGCGTCGACGATTTTGTTGCGGATTGCGTAACGCACCAGATCGGGCAGTGAACGGAATCCCATTTTGCGCATGATATTGCTGCGATGCGTCTCGACAGTCTTCACGCTCAAATTCAGGTTGCGGGCCACTTCTTTGTTGTTGTTGCCCTCGGCCAGCAATTGAACAATATGCCGCTCGCGCGGCGAGAGGGCCATGGCCTCCGCGGGCGCGTTATTTCCTGAGCTACGCAAGTAGCCATCAAGCACGAAGCGCGCCACCTTGGTGGTGAAAAACGGCCGCTCATCGAGCAGCGCCTCGATGGCCTGGACCAGAACCCGTCCGGCGTCGGACTTGAGTACATAGCCCATTGCGCCGGCGTCCAGCACTTCGCGGATGAGCTGCTCGGACTCATGAGCGGTCACGATCAAAACCCGGGTCTTCGGCGTCGACGTGCGCAATTCACGGGTGACATCGAGGCCGTTGCGCTCGGGCATGCTCAGATCCAACACCGCGATATCCGGCGCATGTTGCGCAGCCAGCTCGCAGGCTTGGCGCCCATCCGACGCCTCGGCGACGACGCTCCATTCAGGCCGCTCCGCCAGCGCCGAGACGAGTCCGCGGCGGATCAGCTCGTGATCGTCGGCAATCAGGATCCGCACGCTGCTCATGCGGTCGCGGCCGTGCGGGTCACAGGCAATTTTGCCTGCACGCAGGTTCCCTGCGGACCGGTGCGAACACTGAGCGAGCCGCCGAGTTGGCGCATGCGCTCCCGCATCCCGGCGAGGCCGACGCCGAGGGCAGCGGCATCCGTGACCTTGCCGGAGGAACCCGCGACCAGAATACCGTGACCCGTGTCCTCGACCTCCATGATCACTGCACCCTCCCGTTCGAACAATCGGATGATCACCGACGGGCTTTTCGAGTGTCGGTGCACGTTGGTCAGTGCTTCTTGCGCGACCCGGAATATGGCCAATTCATGCTCAGGCGGCAGGCGCTCCAGGGATTCGGGCAGTTCCAGCTCGATGTTGATGCCGCTGCGTTGACGCAAACCATCCGCCAGCCACCGCAGCGCGCTCAACAATCCGATTTCATCCAACAGCGGCGGATGCAGCAAATACGCGGCGGTGCGAATTTCAGTGGAACATTGTCGCGCCAGTGTGACGCATTCGTCCGCCAGCGAGCGTAGGGAATTCAACGGCGGCCCCACGGCGCGCACCAGGCGCGTCAGGCTGAGTTCGAGAGACACCAGGGATTGGCCGGTGCTGTCGTGCAGATCCCGCCCTATTCGCCGGCGCTCCTCATCCTGAATGCGAACCAGCGTGGCAGCAAGCTCGTGCAGTTCATCGAGCGCCCGCTCGCGTTCGGCGTCGCTCAGCTTGCGCTCGCTCACATCGTGGATCACCGCCAGCGTCAGCGTCTTGCCGCCGGCGTCGAGGCTGGAGAGATCCACCGCGGTGTGAAATGGCGTGCGCGTGTCGAGCCGCTGATGGATCCATTCGAAACTGGCGGCGCTGCTGTGGATGGTGAGGTGCATCCGGTCCCGGCAGAGCACTTCGGAGGAAGCGCCGTCGGGCTGCGTCGCGGGCGAGAGGTCCCATAGCCGCCGGCCGATCAGCACGCCCGGGTGGTCGACGCCGAACATGGCGGCGCTGGTGCGGTTGGCCTCGATGATTTGCTCGCCTTCCAGCACGAAGGCGCCGAACGCGGCATTGTTGAACAGCGTGCGGTAATGAAGCTCCCGGCGGCGCAGCGCCCGCACCGAGCGGTTCAACATCCAGGTCGTCAAGATCACGAGCAGGGTCACTCCGGCAGCCAGCATCAGCGTATTGAGACGCCGCGCATACCAGGCCGCCAGTGATTCATAGCGCCGCCGGGTCGCTACGGTCAACATCGGGTAACCACTCACTCGATGATAGGCCACGATCGTTTGACGGCCGGTGAATGGACCGGTGCCTTCCAGCACGCCGGAATCGGGCCCGTGAATACCGCGATTGAACAACTCGGAGTACCTAATATTGCTGCCTTCGGCGGCGCGCACCGTCGCTTCCGGAAGCAGCAGCAGCAGGGCCGTGCCGTCTTCCGCAAACAGTCCCACACCGCTGGATGATTCAGGCTGTTGGTAAACGCCTTCCAGGCGCGCGAACGCGATCAAGGCGCCGGCCCAGGTGTCGCGCAGCTTGCCGTGGCCGACGCGCCGTGCAACCGGAACGACACGCTCGGCCGGGTTCTCGGGATCGGGCATGGGCGCACCCACCCAGGCATCTTCCGACTTGCGACCTAAAACGGGCTGCAGCCAAGCCGGGAGCACCGCTTCGATATCGGGTGCGGAAGTGCGGCCCACCCGCACGAACCGTTGTGAATTGGCCAGAAACAGCGATCGTACGTACGGACCGCCGGTCAGCATGTGCGACAGTGTGTCGGAAGATTGCGTGCCGCCCGCGCCGCCATCGGTGCGGTACTCGAGTTCATTGACGGCCGCGAGCGCGGCGCCCACACCGTCGGCGAGCATGGCCTCCACTTGCGCTTCCAGTGTTCCGCTGACGCTGCGTAGATGCTCGCGCTCGGTCAGCAGAGTCGCGGCATAGTCGCTTTGAATGCGCTGGAGGGCGAGGCCCCAGATGCCCAGGCACAAGACGAAGGCATAGGCGAAGAGTGTCCAGTTGACGGTTGCCGGCAGCAGGTGCCACGCCGCATCCTTGCGGAAAGCGTTACGAATCGGCGGTAACCCGACTGGCATACGTCTTTAAGCATGCCGTTCGGTGGATATGATGTAAAGCTACGATGGATTGCCGCCGAGAACCCGGTTGGTGCGCGATTCTTGTTAAACTGCGCGTGGGACATCGTCTTGCGGCAGGCCTGAGCAGCGCACATCGAGGGTCGAGCGGGTGAACTTTGGGCCCGCAATAGGCTCGAACGATGCATTCAGGGCGACCGGCAACACGAACAACGTAAGGCGATGGCAGACCAGATGATGACAGCGGATAGATCGCGCGCCCTGCCCCGCTTCGTTTCCCTGATCATCCTCGCTTGCGCCGGGTGCGCGGTGGGACCCGACTTCAAGCGGCCGGCGGCTCCCGATGTCGAGGAGTACTCGGCCCATCCGCTGTCGGCCACCGCCGCCGCCGCAAACGTCGCCGGCGGGGAAGCGCAGCGCTTTGCCAAGGGTCAGGACATCTCCGCGGACTGGTGGACCTTGTATCATTCGGCGCCGCTCAATGAACTGATCGACCATTCGCTTGCGAACAATCACGACCTCAAGGCGGCGCAGGCGGCGCTGTCGGTGGCAAGAGAGAACGTTCTGGCACAACGCGGCGGTTACTATCCCAGCGTCACGGGAAGCTTTTCCGCCACCCGCCAGAGGCAATCGGGACAGATCGCGCCCGCCCTCAACTCCAATGCCTTTCTCTACAACCTCTTCACTCCGCAAGTCACCGTTTCCTATGTACCCGATGTGTTCGGCCTGAACCGCCGCACCGTGGAGTCCTTGCAGGCGCAGGAACAAGGAGTGCGCTTTCAGATGGCTGCCGCGTACACCACCTTGACGGCCAACGTGGTGGTCACCGCCATCCAAGTGGCATCGCTGCAGATGCAGATCGACGCGACCCGCCAGCTCGTCGATATCAACACGAATACCGTGAATATTCTGCGCTACCAGTTCGACAAGGGTTACGCCAGCCGGCTTGACCTGGCGGCGCAGGAATCGCAGCTCGCGCAGGTGGCGGCCACCCTGCCGCCGCTCCTCAAGCAATTGGCCCAAGCCGAGGATCTTCTCGCCGTGCTGGCCGGCCGCTTCCCGAACCAGGCGCCGGAGCAGAAATTCGACCTGTCGAGTCTGCAGCTGCCGCAGGAACTACCGGTAAGCCTGCCCGCGGAACTCGTGACGCAGCGTCCGGATGTGCTCCAGGCCGAGGCCAATCTTCACGACGCCAGCGCCAAAATCGGCATCGCCACCGCCAACCGCCTCCCCAACATCATGCTGACCGCCAATGCCGGCAGCGCGGCTGCGGCCATGGATCAGTTGTTCACCACGGGCACCGGTTTTTGGGGCCTGGGTGCGGAGGTGACCGCGCCGATTTTTCAAGGCGGGACCTTGCTGCATCAGCAGCGCGCGGCCGAGGCGGCCTACACCCAGGCGGCCGAGCAATACCGCAGCACCGTGCTCACCGCCTTCCAAAATGTTGCCGACACCTTGACGGCCCTCGAACAGGATGCCGAGGCGCTGAAGGCCGCCGCCGCCGCCGCGGATGCCGCGAAGATCACCCTGGACCTGGCGCAGCGACAGCTGCAGGCCGGCTACGCCGGCTATCTGGCGCTGCTCAACGCCGAGCAAGCCTACCAACAAGGCCGGATCAATCTGGTACTGGCGCAGGCCAATCGCTATGCCGACACGGCGGCGTTGTTTCAAGCGCTGGGTGGGGGATGGTGGCACCGCCCGGAATTACTGACGGATAAACATGAAAAGTAGTTTGCCTCGTGCAGCGGTCCTCGTATTGATTGCCGCCGTCTTCACCTGCGGCTGTTCATCGAAGAATTACGGCGATTCGCAGACCGTGAAGGCCGGCAACATCACGTTGACGGCCGCCCAGCGTCAGAATCTACGCGTGTACACCGTGGTGATGTCCAAATTTCATCAGGGCATCGACGCCACCGGAGTGGTCGATTTCGACAACGACCAGGCGACCAGCGTATTGGCGCCGTTCTCCGGCCCGGTGTCGCGGCTGCTCGTCTCCCTGGGCGATCACGTCAAGCAGGGGGACCCGCTGGCGGCGGTGGTATCACCCGACTTTGCGGCGGCGGTCGGCGCATACCGCAAGGCGCTCGCCACCGCCAGGACCGACCGGCGGCTGGCCGATCTGGACAAGGATCTCATCCAGCATCAAGGGGTAGCCCGGCGCGAAGCCGACCAGGCTGAAACCGACGCTGCCAACGCCGAGTCTGATCGCGACGCGGCCCTGCAGGCGCTGATCTCCTTGAACGTTCAGCCCGAGACCATCAAGGACATCCAGGAAGGCCGCCCCACTCCGCGCCCCGAGGGACTGATCCGCTCGCCAATCGCGGGAACGGTGGTGGAAAGGCTGATCACGCCGGGCGAACTGTTGCAGGCCGGCACTACGCCGTGCTTTACCGTGGCCAACCTGTCGCGCGTCTGGGTGATGGCGCAAATCTTCGGCTCTGATCTGGCGTCCGTGAGCCTTGGTGATTCCGCAGAGATAGCAACGGGCGTCGGTTCGAAAACCTTCTCCGGACGAGTGGACAACATTTCCGCCTTGGTCGATCCGGACACCCGCTCGGTGAACGTGCGCATAGTCGCCGACAATCCGGGAAACGCTCTGAAGAAGCAGATGTACGTCCACGTGCTGATTCAAGCTCACCGGGAAACCACCGGACTGCTGGTGCCCGTTTCATCGATACTGCGGGACGATGAGAACCTGCCGTTCGTCTATGTCGCCCAGCCCGACGGCAGCTTTGCGCGGCAACACGTCACCTTGAGTCATCGTATTGGCGATCAATACGAGATCGACGACGGGGTGAAAGCCGGCGATCAAGTCGTGATCGAAGGGGGTCTCTTCGTACAATTCATGCAGAATCAATGAGCGCGCAACTACCCCCGGATAGTTCTGCGCCGCGCAGCGCTTCGATCATGAATCGAATCGTGGCTTCATCCTTGCGCCAGCCGTTTCTCACCGTCCTCATGACGCTGGTGCTCATCGCCGCCGGGTCTCGATCATTGGATCGGCTTCCGGTGGATGCCTACCCGGATCTGTCGCCTCCCATCGTCGAGGTCATTACTCAGTGGCCGGGGCGCGCCTCCGAGGAAGTGGAGCGGCTGATCACCGTTCCCGTCGAGAAGGAGATGAATGGCCTTCCGCAGATGACCACGATCCGATCGATCTCTCTGTACCGATTGTCCGACGTCATCCTCACCTTTCAAACCGGCACCGATAGTTACTTTGCTCGACAGCAAGTCTTCAACCGCTTGGGCGACCTCGCCCTGCCGACCGACGTCAGCCCCTCGCTATCGCCGATGTCCTCGCCCTCCGGTCTCATCTACCGGTATGTTCTGCAGAGTTCCGATCGCCCGCCGATGGAACTCAAGACCTTCGAGGACTGGATCGTCGCGCCTCAGTACAAATCCGTTTCCGGGGTGGCCGACGATTCCGGATTCGGCGGCGGCACCATGCAATACCAGGTGCTGCTCGACCCGGCCAGAGTAGCGTCGATCGGCTTGTCGGTGCCGCAGGTGCAGAGCGCGCTGGCGGCCAACAACGATGACGCCGGCGGCGGTTTCTATTCGCAAGGCGGCCAGTTCTACTATGTGCGCGGCATCGGGCGCATGACCACGTTGGAGGATATCGGCAATGTGGTGGTGGCCGTGCACAACGGCACCCCGGTGCTAGTCAAAGATGTCGGCCGCGTCGTGATCGGCATCGCTCCGCGCCTGGGCGAATTCGGTTTTCAGAATCAGGACGACGCCGTGGAAGGCGTCATCCTGCTGCGAACCGGCGAAAAAACCCAGGATGTCCTGAAACGGGTCGAGGCCAAGACCAAGGAACTCAACGGGCAAATCCTGCCCAAGGACGTCAAAGTCCTGCCGTTCTACGACCGCAGCAACTTGGTCGAACTGACGACGCAGGTCGTGGAACGCAATCTGCTGCGCGGCATGCTGCTGGTCGTCGTCGTGCTCATATTCTTTCTCTATGATTTTCGGGCCGGGCTGATCGTCGCCGTCAGCATCCCGCTCGCGCTGCTGTTCGCCTTCATCTGTCTCGATGTACAAAATGCCTCGGCAAATCTTCTGTCCATCGGCGCCGTGGACTTTGGAATCTTGGTGGACGGCGCCGTGGTCATGGTGGAGAACATTTTCCGCCAGATCGTGGCGCGCAAGGGAACCCCGCTCACCGTCAAGGAAATCATTCAGGATGCGGCGGCCGAGGTGGATCGCCCGCTTTTTTATGCAGTCGCAGTGATCGTGGCGAGTTTCCTGCCAATTTACGTTCTGTCCGGGCCTTCAGGGACGCTGTTCAAGCCCATGGCCGATACCATGGTCTTTGCGTTGATCGGCAGCTTGATCGTCACGCTGACATTGCTGCCGGTGCTGTGCGCATGGTTCATGCGTCATGGCGTGCAGGAGCGGCGCAACGCCGCTTTTGAGTCCATGAAATCGGTCTACACCCGGGGCCTGGATTTTTGCCTCGCCCGCCCCTGGGGCACCACCGTCGCGTCGGCCCTGTTGCTGGGCGCTTCGCTGCTGCTCGTTCCCAGCATCGGCGCGGAATTCATGCCGAAACTGGATGAAGGCGCACTGTGGGTACGTGCAACCATGCCCTACACCATTTCATTCGAGGAATCGGCCAAGATCGCACCCAGGGTGCGGGAGATTTTACGCTCCTTTCCCGAGGTCACCACCGTGGCCTCGGAACTCGGCCGGCCTGACGACGGCACCGATCCGACTGGTTTCTTCAACGTCGAATTCTACGTCGATCTCCAACCCTATTCGAAATGGACCGGCCCCTACAGCACCAAGGCCGGTCTGATCGAGGCCATAAACAAGAAACTCGAGGCCTTCCCCGGAATCAATTTCAACTACACCCAGCCGGCGGAGGATGCGGTGGACGAAGCGGAAACCGGCTTGAAGAGCGCCCTGGCCGTCAAGGTCTTCGGCGCCGATTTGGATACGCTGCAAAAGAAGGGCAAAGCCATCAAGCAGATCCTGGAGCAGGTGCGGGGCATACGCGAAGTAACCCTGGTGCAGGAACTCGGACAGCCCAGTCTTACCATCAAGATCAACCGCGCGCGCATCGCCCGTTACGGCTTGAATGTCTCCGACATCGACAGCTTGATTCAGACCGCCATCGGCGGCGACGTGGCCACCCAGGTGGTGCAGGAAGAGAAGCAGTTCGATCTGGTGGTGCGCCTGGAACAGCAATACCGCGACAACCCCGAGGAAATCGGCAACATCCTGGTCGCG
>DATLVV010000019.1:0-4994 GCA_035577165.1 Steroidobacteraceae bacterium
TGCTGGGTAAATTGCATTAACACAGGGCTTTATGCACAATGCGCGCGGTTTCCCGCATACCACCAAGGACGCATGTCAAAAGAAGAGGCCATTCAATTCGAGGGCGAGGTCGTCGAGACCCTGCCCAATACGACGTTTCGCGTCAAACTCAAGACCGGCCACGTCGTCACGGCCCACATTTCCGGCAAGATGCGTAAAAACTACATCCGGATTTTGACGGGGGACCAGGTCACTGTGGAGATGACCCCCTACGACCTGACCAAGGGCCGCATCGTTTACCGCGGCCGATAGTCTAGGCGCTACGCGCCGAATCTACGGGGTCGATGCGACCCCGACCCTCATTTGCCAGAGGAATGGCCCTACGCGCTAGCTTTCGTGGGACAGCAGGGCCGGCTGGTCCGCTCCGCGGGTGTCGAGCTTCAGCTTGTCGCCGTCCTCGCTCAAGGTCACTTCCACGTGCCCGCCGTTGACGAGCTTGCCGAACAGCAGCTCCTCGGCAAGCGGCCGTTTGATGAACTCTTGAATGACCCTCGCCATGGGACGCGCGCCCATCTTCGGGTCGTAGCCCTTCCTGGCAATCCAGCGCCGCGCCGGCTCGTCCACGGAAATCGATACCCGCTTGTGCTCGAGCTGCGCCTCGGTCTCGACCAAGAGCTTGTCCACCACCCGCTCGATGGTGTCCTGATCGAGCGCGCCGAATTGAATGACGGCATCCAGGCGGTTGCGGAACTCCGGCGAGAACAAGCGGCGAATTGCCTCCATGGCGTCGGTGCCTCCTTCCGATTGAGTGAAGCCGATGCTCGGGCGGCTCATTTCGAAGGCTCCCGCATTCGTGGTCATCACGATGATGACATGACGGAAGTCTGCCTTGCGGCCGTTGTTGTCGGTCAGCGTGCCGTGGTCCATCACCTGCAGCAACAGGTTGAACACCTCGGTATTTGCCTTCTCGATTTCATCCAGCAACAGCACGCAATGCGGGTGCTTGGTGATCGCCTCGGTCAGCAAGCCGCCCTGATCGAAACCGACATAGCCGGGCGGCGCGCCGATGAGGCGCGACACGGTATGCCGCTCCATGTACTCGGACATGTCGAAGCGCACGAATTCCACCCCCATGGCGATGGCCAGCTGGCGCGTCACTTCGGTCTTGCCGACGCCCGTGGGTCCTGAGAACAGGAACGAACCCACCGGTTTGCGCTGATCGCCGAGGCCGGACCGCGACATCTTGATGGCGGCCGACAAGGCTTCGATCGCCTTGTCCTGGCCGAAAATCGTCAATTTCAGATTGCGCTCCAGGTTCTTGAGCACATCCCGATCGGAGGTCGAGACGTTCTTCGGCGGAATACGCGCAATGCGTGCCACGACGTTCTCTATTTGGGTGACCGTGACCGAGCTGGCGCGGTTCTCGACCGGCTGCAGCCGCAGATTGGCGCCCGCTTCGTCGACCACGTCGATGGCCTTGTCCGGCATGTGCCGGTCATTGATATGCCGGGCCGCGAGCTCGGCGGCCGCGCGCAGCGCATCGTCCTCGTACTTGATGCCGTGATGCTCTTCGTAGCGGGACTTGAGGCCGCGCAGAATGTCGACCGTGTCCTGCACCGAGGGCTCGGTGATGTCGATTTTCTGGAAGCGCCGCGCCAGGGCATGGTCTTTCTCGAAGATCCCGCGATATTCGTTGTAGGTGGTCGAACCGATGCAGCGCAAATCGCCGTTCGCAAGCGCGGGCTTGATCAGATTCGAGGCGTCCATGACGCCGCCCGATGCGGCACCGGCGCCGATGACGGTATGAATCTCGTCGATGAACAGAATGGCGCCCGGCTGCTTCTTGACCTCGGCGAGCACCGCTTTCAGGCGCTTCTCGAAATCGCCGCGATACTTGGTGCCGGCAACCAGCGAGCCCATGTCGAGCGAGAAGATGGTCGCATCCAGGAGCACATCGGGCACCTGGTTCTCGACGATCATGCGCGCCAGGCCTTCGGCGATCGCGGTCTTGCCGACGCCGGCTTCACCCACGTACAAGGGGTTGTTCTTGCGCCGGCGGCACAGGATTTCGATGGTGCGTTCGACCTCGAGCTTGCGGCCGATCAAGGGATCGATCTTGCCCCTGCGCGCCGAATCGTTGAGGTTCGTGGCGTATTTCTCCAGGGCGTTGCCGCCGCTGTCGCCCTCGCGCTCGGCGTCGGGGGAGGCGCCGCCATCGTCGCGCTCGCTGCGCTCCTCGCCGCCGGCCTTCGACAGGCCGTGTGCGATGAAGTTGACCACATCCAGCCGCGAGACGTCCTGCATGCTGAGCAGGTAGGCGGCATGCGACTGCTTTTCGCTGAATATCGCCACCAGCACATTGGCCACGGTGACTTCTTTTTTGCCGCTCGATTGCACGTGAAACACCGCCCGCTGCAGGACTCGTTGGAATCCCAGGGTCGGCTGCACGTCGCGATCCTCGCCGGCCGGCAGGCGCGGGGTCGTTTGGTCGATGAATTGCTTCAGTTCGGTCTTGAGCTTGGCGGTGTCCGCACCGCAGGACTTCAAGACTTCCCTGACTTTCGGCGTATCCACGATCGCGAGCAACAGGTGCTCGACGGTCATGAACTCATGCCGCGCCTCGCGCGCGCCGGCAAACGCATCGTTCAAGCAAAATTCCAGTTCTTGACTTAGCACTTTACGCCTCTTCTAGCGTTGCCATCAGCGGATGCTGATGTTGTCGCGCGTACGCGATCACTTGAGCCACCTTGGTCTCCGCAATCTCATAAGTAAAGACTCCACAGACTCCCTTGCCCTTGGTATGGACTTCCAGCATAACGCGAGTTGCTTTGGTGCGGTCCATTGCAAAGAACCGCTGCAGGATGTCGACCACGAACTCCATGGGAGTGTAGTCGTCGTTGATCAGCACAACTTGATAGAGCGGCGGACGTTTTAATTTGGGCGCCGCTTCCTCGACGACCAAGCCTGTCCCATCTCGTACGCGTTCGTTGTCGCTCATGAATCATCAGTTTATAGGGTGCGTTATGGCCGTTTACAAGACATGCAAAACTTAACCCTCCCCCAAGTTCCCTGTCGCGGAACGGTGTCACTTTACTTTAACAAGTAAAAACAATTGCTTGAGCGGCCAAGCGAGTACCCCGTATGATTACCGATCACGGTGACCATTCACAACATACATGATTGATTTGCGCGCCCAAGAATGGCTGTCTCGCCTGCAGGGCAATGGCCCCAAGCTGGCGTCGTTGGGCTTGGCGGCGCTGATTGGCGTGGAACTGGTGCGGGTCATCGTCTCGACGTTTGGGGGCGGACCCGTCAGATCGCCCCAGCCGGTGATGGCAAACACCGCAGCACACGCCCCACGCGCCGGATTTGACGCCCAAAGCCTCGTTTCTGCCCACCTTTTCGGTGCTGCCCCGGTGGATTCCGGTCAAGACCCGAACAACATCCCGGAATCCGCTGCAAATCTGGTGCTGGCAGGAACCATTGCAACCTCCGACCCCAAGCGCGGCGTGGCCATCATCAGCGACGGCGGCCCGGCCAAGGTGTACTCAGTTGGCGACAATGTCGGCGGCGCTTCACTTCACTCAGTATACCTCGACCGTGTCATTCTCGACCGTGGCGGCGCGCTGGAGACCCTGCCGTTGCCGCGAATGCTCGGCCCGGGCATGCACGCGCCGCCGGTGGTGCGTCGAGGCGGCGGTGATGTGCACACCATGGCGGCCGTCGAGGACATTCGACGCCGGGTGCAGCAGGACCCCGGACTATTGGATCAAGTCATGCGAACGGTACCATCCTACGACAGCGCGGCCGGAAAGCTTCGGGGCTTTCGTGCCTATCCGGGTCGAAATCGCCAGATATTCAACAAGCTGGGGCTGCGGCCCGGCGATTTGGTGACTGCAATCAATGGCACTGCACTCGATGATCCACAGCGCAGCCAGGAGGTTTTCAACACCATCCAGACGTCGGACCACGTCACCGTGACCGTCGAACGCGGCGGACAGAAGCAGGAAATCACCCTCAACATTGCACAGGTCGCCGCCCAGGCCACCAGGGAATTGGACGGCGATTCGAATAATCCGGCAGGCGCGCCCAATGGCGGCGTGCAGCCGCCTCCCGCCAATCCCCCCAATGGAAACGAGAATTCAAACGAATAACGCGAATGAAGGTCGAACGCGTTTCATATCACGAGTACCCATGATGCCGCAGCCAATCAATCCGCAACCCAAAGGCCACCTCGCGGCCGTGCTGGCGCTTGCCATGGTGCTCTTGTTGCCGGGGTTGCCGGCGGCCTCGCAGTCGCGCCAGCAGGACGGTCCGACCATCACCCCCAACTACAAGGACGCCGACCTCAGCCAGATCATCCAGGCCGTGAGCGAGGTGACCGGCAAGAATTTCATCATCGACCCGCGGGTCAATGCCAAAGTCACCATGCTGTCGGCGACCCCCATGTCGCCGGCCGCCTTCTACGAGGCCTTTTTGGCGGTGCTGCAGGTGTACGGCTACGTTGCGGTGCCGGCCGGCAAGGTCATCAAGATCATCCCGAACACGGATCAGCGGCAGGTGCCGGCGAACGACCTGCCGAGCAGCGTGAGCGCCACTTCGGATGAAATCGTGACGCAGGTCATGAGCTTGAAGAACGTCAGTGCGGCCGCGCTGGTCCCCATGCTGCGGCCTTTGATGCCCCAATATGCACAGCTCGCGCCCTATCCCAGCGGCAACATGCTCATCATCTCGGACCGCGCCAGCAACGTGCATCGTCTGATGCGCATCATCGAACGCCTCGACCAAAGCGGCGATGAACCCATCGATGTGATTGCGCTGCACAATGCCAGTGCCGCCGATGTGGTGCGCATCATCACATCGCTCAACCAAGGCGCGGGCGCCGAAGGCGCCGGCGCGGCCGTGAAAGTCGTGGCCGATGAGCGCACCAACAGCATCCTCCTGACCGGCGAAAAGTCGCAGCGCCTGCGGGTCAAGACGCTGATCGTCGACATGGACACGCCACTGTCGAGCGG
>DATLVV010000020.1:0-7632 GCA_035577165.1 Steroidobacteraceae bacterium
GCTCGCGCTCAATATTCCGGTGATCGAGTGCGGATACAGAAACAGGGCCATGGCGGAGCCCAGCGCCAGGGTCGCATAGCCGCTGTAAGAACCCGTGGTGTTGGGTCCGGGTACGGCCAGCAGCAGTTTCTGCACCGGCACGGCCGCAAAGATCTTGCCGAAGCCGCCGAGTTGCGTCGGAATGACGATGATCGCGGCCAGGGCCGTGACGTAAATCAAAATGTCCTTGACGATGGCGATCGATGCCGGCGCGCGCAGTCCGCTCGAATAAGTGAACGCCGCCAGCACCACGAAGGCGATGAGCAGCGGCAAATCAGCCGCGAGCCCGGTCCCCGAAATGCCGAGCGCGCCGAGCACGACCTGGATGCCGATGAGCTGCAGGGCGATGTAGGGCATGGTCGCGACGATGCCGGTCACCGTGACCGCCAACGCCAGCCAGCGGTTGCCGAAGCGGCCGCGCACGAAGTCGCCGGCGGTGATGTAACCGTGCTTGTGGCACACGTGCCAGAGGCGGCGAAACACCAGAAACAACAGCGGATAAATGATGATGGTGTACGGCACGGCGAAAAACGCGACTGCCCCGGCGCCGAAGGCCAGTGCCGGCACGGCAATGAAGGTGTAAGCGGTGTAGACGTCCCCGCCGACCAGGAACCAGGTGATGAGCGTGCCGAATCGCCGGCCGCCCAGGCCCCACTCATGCAGCAGATCCAAGTCCCCCTTGCGCCAGCGCGCCGCGGCAAACCCGAGCCAGGAGATGAATGCGAACAGCAGCGCGAAAATACTCAGCGCCACCCAGTTCACATGCTCCACGACCACCCCCGCAATTTCTAGTCGCTGGTGGCGAAATAGACGATTGCCGTGAAAATCGCGCTGACCACGACCCACAGGAGCTGAAACCAGTAGAAAAAGGGAATGCCCATCAAGGTGGGCTCGATCTTGTTATAGAAGGGAGGCCATAGCGCCACCACGAACTGGATGACGAACAGCAGGTACCACCAGCTCCATCCGTCGCGCTTTCTGGGTTCACCGTTCACTGCGACCGCTCCGCGGCTTGTTGTACCCGGGAAACACTAGCGCAATCGCAAGGTCGGCGCCATGCCCCCGGGGGAGCATGACGCCGACGTTTGGAACTCGAATTGAACGATTAGAACTTGAAGCGGACACCAATCGTCGGGTTGATGTTGTTGCGCTGGTAGAGGTAGCCGTTCGCTACGCCATCGTACACGGCGCTGTACATGGCGCCGGCATAGCCGTCGAAGCGCTTGCTAAAGGCATAAACCGCGTCGAACGAGAACGACTCGAAGTGCCCGCTGCAAGTGCCGGCCTTGTTGGTGTCGCATCCCGCATTGGCGCCGGTGCCGTAGCTGTTCTGATGGTAGCCGTAGTACGCCCCGACCAAATCCAGGCCCGGCATCACGGTCCAGCGCACGCCGGCCCAATACACCTGCAGGACCTTGTCGTTGGGGAAGGCGGTGTTGTTGACGTAAGCCAGCTGGTAGCCGCCGATGGTGGTGGAGCCGATGCCGTTCAACGGCGCCGGCGACAGCGGGTTCGTCGGATTGGAATATTGGATGTGTTCGTAGCCGGCATAGAACTTGAACACGTCAAACTTGTAACTCCCCATCACACCGTAGGTCGAATTGTCCGAAACGGTGGCCGCCAAAGAATTGCTCACGGAGAAGTATCCCGCCGGCAAACCTTGCGCCACACCCTGCGTCGGCAAACCCTCCACCTGGGCCGCGCTCAATGAAGAGGTGGTAATCGCAGCGTTGAATTTCGAGTAGTAGACATCCGCGGAGAATCCGGCGAAATCG
This sequence comes from Steroidobacteraceae bacterium, assembly GCA_035577165.1. GTDB lineage: Bacteria > Pseudomonadota > Gammaproteobacteria > Steroidobacterales > Steroidobacteraceae > Bog-1198. The sequence goes on from DATLVV010000020.1 coordinate 1,815, forward strand.
GCGCCGATATCCGCCTGGTAGCCAGTGTTCGCTGCGCCATGCGAGCCGTTGAATTTGTACATCAGGCCGAAGCGGCCAATGTCCGCAAAGGTCAGCATATATTTCAACGAGTCATCGACGCGCTTATCCTCGGTGTCGCCACCGCCCGCATACGTGCCCGACATGCCGATCAACGAAAAGGCCTGCGACCCCAAATTCGGATCGTACTTGGTGACGCCATCGCCGAGCAGCGTGACCTGGCGGCCGAAGGTCAGAGTTCCAAACGTCTTGGAGCTGACCCCTGCGTAGGCAGTCTGAAACGCCTCTCCCGCGACGCTCGAATCGATATTTGTGTGCTGCTTATCGAGGCTGAGGCCGTTGTTGAGGACCTGGTCATGCAGCGCATCGCTGATATTGCCGCTCGACGGATTGAAGAAAGTCTCGACTTTGAACACCGCGCTCCAGTCGCCCCCCAGCGGCTCAGTTCCCTGCAGGCCGATCCGCGACTGGCTCAAGTTGCTGGAAGTCGCACCCGTCACCGATTGACGGCCGTTCTTGTTGATGATGTTTTCGCTGGTGGCTGGATGGTAGTCGCCGAACGGTGCGCCATGGTTCTCGTACTGCAAACCAATATCGACGATTCCGTACAGCGTAATGCCGTGCCAGGTCAGACTCTGATCTTCCTTACCCGACACGACGGTAGTCTGTGCCGGCGCGGGCGCACTCTGCGCTGCGGCGACACCGGCGCCGGTCGCCAAAACACCCAGAATGAGCCAACTGAACACAACGCTCCAGTTGCGCCTGCCGTGTGTCGCCGAATCCTTTGCATTGCAAACCAAGTTTTGCGTACTCACAACTCAAACTCCCGTCAGATTTGGTTGTTGGATTTAATCGACGTATTGTTACAGTCATATGACAGAACGTAATGTTCTGAAATATCGCGAACTACCGCTCCTGCGAGGCATATATATCACACATTAAGAAGCGTCAACAGTTCTTCTGTATCTTTTTAGCAACAACGGGTGAACTGCAGCCTGCGCAGCGCAGCGCCGCCCCGGCAGCGGCGCGGCCGGGTCAGGGGGAGGAACTGGTCAACACGCGCCGAAAAGCGGCGAAGATGGCGGGCTGTGGCCGGCGAATGTCCGGCAGCGCTTGATAGTTTTGCCAGCCTCCCCCGAGGCTTTTGTAGAGTTGCACGAACTGTTCGCCCTGCGCGACTTGCGCGGCGGTGTACTCAACTTGTAATTCGTAGAACTGGCGCTGTGCGTCGACGACGTTGAGATAGTCGGTCAGGCCGCGGTTGTAGCGCTCGGTCGCGAGGTCGACCGCGCGCTGCGCCGCCAGCATCGCGTCGCCTAGATTCTTCAATCGGTCCTGCTCCGCCGAGTAGGAATCCAGGGCGCTGTCCACTTCTTGCACCGCACTCAGGATGGTTTTGCGGTAGTTGACCAGTCTGGCATGCGCCTCGAGATCGGCTATGTCCGCTTGCGCATCGAGGGCGCCGAAATCGAGCAGCGGCCAGATTGCCGCCGGACCGAAGGACCAGACATGTGCGCCGACGGCGGGCGATGTCCCCCATCCCTGCCCCTGCGCACCGATTGAACCCACGAGCGCGACCTGAGGAAACAAACTCGCGGTCGCGACCCCAATGCGCGCGGTCGCGCTCGCGAGTTCGCGTTCGGCCTGTTGAATATCGGGCCGGCGCCTGAGCAACTCCGGCGGCACGCCGGGTGCGGCCGGCCCCGGCAGCGAGGGAATCAGCGCAGGACTCGCGAGTTCCTGCAGGACATTCTCCGGATATTCGCCGAGCAGCACGGCGATCGCATACTTGGCCGCGCCCACCTGGGCCTCCACCGGCTTGATCTGCGCGTCCAAGGTATCGAGCTCGCGGGTGGCAAGTTGGACGTCGAGCTCGTTGGTGATGCCGCGCTGATAACGGATGGTCACGATGCGCAGCGATTCGCGCAGCGTATTGCTTGCCTCGTTGAGGACGCCGGCTCGAATCTGCAAGCCGCGCAGGTCCACATAGGCGCGCGCCACGTCCGCGACCACCGCGGTGAGGACGCCGTTGCGGGCGGCCATCGCCGCCTGGGTATCAAACTGAGCCGCTTGGAACTCGCGGCGGAATTTGCCGAACAGGTCGAGTTCCCAGACCGCGTCGAAGCCCGCGATGGTGTTGATGTGCTGCAGCCCCGCGCCATTGTCCGCGGACACGAGCGCCTGATTTGCGCGTCCGCGCGTAAGGTCGCTGCCGGTTCCCCGCCCTGCCGCCGCGCTGGCATCGATCGCGGGCAACGCATGACCCAAGACCACACTTTCATAGGTACGCGCCTGCTGCAGCCGGGTCAGCGCAATATCCAAATCCGGATTGGCGCCGAGGGCCCGCTCGATCAGCGAATTGAGCTCCGGATCGTTGAGCGCGGTCCACCACGCGGCCAAATCAACCTGCGTCGACGGCGACGGCCCCGCTGCAGGCGCTGCGGACTGCGCCGCAAACGCGGCGGGCAGGTCCGGGGCCGGGGTCCGATAGTTGGGTCCGACGGCGCAGCCCGCGAGTCCCAGCATTGCGCAGAGCAGCGGCCGCGGGGCTCTCACGGTACGGCTCGCGCCGCGACCGTCTCACCGTCGGCGATCTGGCTGCTGAGATTGAGGACCAGCCGGTCTCCGGACTTCGCCCCCGAGGCAAGCTCCACCATGCTGCCATCGTCGCGCGCGATCGTGACGTTCTGAAGCGCGATCTTGCCGTCGCCGTCGACGCGCGCCACCTGCACACCGCCGGCGCGAAAAATCAAGGCGGCGGCCGGCACTTCGACCTGCCCGCGCGGCTGCAGCCTGAAGGCCACATTCACGTACATTCCCGGCAGCAGCGCGTGATCGGCGTTGGGCATGTCGACTTCCACCCGCATGGTGCGGGCCTGCGCGTTGAGCGCCTGCGCCGAGCGCGCGATCTTGCCCGCGAAGGTTCCGCCGATCGCCCCCGTGGCGCGTATCTCGGCCGGCACGCCGGTTTTCATCAATTCGCCGGCCGCGTTCTGCGGCACATCGACGAAGATTCGCAAGGGATCGGTCTGGCTGATGCGGTACAGAGGAGTGGTGGTCGATGAACTGCCGGCGGTGACCAGATTGCCGACATCGATCTTGCGTTCGGTGATGGTGCCGTCGAAGGGCGCCGTGACCTGCTTGAACTCGGCCAAGGCGCTGTACTGATCGACGCGCGACTTGTCGAGCGCCACCTGCGCGCTGGCGGCGTAGAGGCGCGCTTCCGCGCTTTCGTAGTCCGCCTTCTTCGCCTCCCGCTCCTGATCCGACACCACCCCCTTCGGCGAATCACGCCATCGCTCGTTGGTCGTCTTGCTGAACGCCGCCTCGGCCTGGCGCGCGGCAACCTGGGCCTGCGAGGCCTTGAGCTGCGCGCGCGCTGCGGCAAGTTCGGCATCCAATTCCGGGGTCTCGATCGTCGCGAGAACCTGGCCGCGCTTGACGTGATCGCCGATGTCGACCAACCACTTCGCGACGTAGCCGCTGACCCGCGCATAAATGGTGGATTCAAACCACGCTGCCGTCTGTCCGGGGAGCACCAGATCCTGGCCGAGCGACGCCGGCTTCACCCGCACCACATCGACCGCCGGCGGCGCCGAATACGCGGCCTCCCCCGCCCGGGCCACGGCGCGTTCATCGACAAAGCGCAGCAGCCACACGACCAGGAAGCCGAGGATGAACAGCACCGCCGCGATCGAGGCAGCGCGCTTCAAGCGCCGGCCGGTGTCCGCGGAAAATTCCGTGGACGCCGCATCGCTTTCGGTTCGTGACGTGTCATCGGGCAATTCCTCGCGCACTCTCTCACCCGGTTGCATGCACTGCCCCTGTACCTGTGGCGTCTGAATCCGGAACGGCCGCGGGACGGCGCCGCAGCAGCCGATACATGGTCGGCACGAAAATCAGGGTGGCGAATGTCGCAAACAGCAGCCCGCCGATCACCGCGCGCCCCAGCGGCGCGTTCTGCTCGCCGCCCTCGCCGATGCCGAGCGCCATCGGCACCATGCCGAGGATCATCGCGCCGGCGGTCATCAACACCGGGCGCAGGCGCGTGCAGCCTGCGGTGGCGGCGGCGCGCAGTGCATCGTCGCCGACAGCCATGCGCTGATTGGCGAAGCTGACCACCAAGATGCTGTTCGCGGTCGTCAAGCCGATGCACATCAGCGTTCCCATGAGCGCCGGGACGCTCATCGGCGTGCGCGTCAGGAACAGCATCCAGAGAACCCCGCCGAGGGCAAAGGGCACGGCCATCAACACGATCAAGGGATCGATCCAACTTTGAAAATTCATGACCAGAAACAAATAGACCAGCAGGACGGCGAGCGCGATGCCGGTGAACAGACCGTCATAGCTGTCGCGCATGGTCTCGACCTGCCCGCTCAGAGTGACCGATATTGGCTTAGCGGCCTCCGGTCGGTGCGCGGCCAGCACGGCATCGATGTCGTGGGCCGCCGCGTACAGGTCGCGGCCTTGCACGTCGGCATGCACGTCGAATACCGGCCGAATATTCAGCTGCGAGGTCACCATCGGAACCGATTCCCGCCCGAAGTGCGCCAAATTCGCCAGCAACTGGCCCTGCCCGTCACCGCCGCCCGAGGTGATCGGCATGTCCTCAAGATCCTGCGCTGAGCCGATGCGATAGGACGGGACCTGCACGACCAGGGGATAGCTCACGCTGTTGCGCGGGTCCACCCAGAAATTGGGCGCCGATTGGGCGCTCGAGTTGGTGGCGACCAGCACGTTGTTGGCCGCTTCCTGCTGCGTGACGCCTTCCTCGGTCGCGAGCGCGCGGTCCATGGCGACGGTCAACGCCGGTGCATCCGGAACCTGAAACACGTGCGAGTCCACCACCCCGGGCACGCGCTTGAGCGCCGCGGCGATCTGCGCCGCCAGGGTAAATGCGGCGCCTTGATCCGGACCCGAGATGCGCACATCAATCGGCGCCGGCTGACCGAAGTTCAGCACCTGATCGACAATGTCGGCCGGTTGGAAGAAGAACTGCAATTGCGCAAATCGCGCCGGCAACGCGCGGCGCAGGCGCGCAATCAGGCGCGAGGTCGGCTCGTGCCGGGCGTTCAAGGAGATCAAAATCTCTCCGTCCATCGGACCCACCGTGGCCGAGTCGCTCAGCGCCATGTTGATGCCGCTGTACGGCAGTCCGATATTGTCGAGCATGATCGCGATCTGCGCGTTGCCGACCTGCCGGCGGATTTCCGCTTCGACCTCGGAGAAGTATTGCTGCGTTCGTTCGAGCCGGGTGCCGGGGGGCGCGCGCACATGCAGGCGCATCTGCCCGGCATCCACTTGCGGAAAGAAATCGCGCCCGAGCAGCGGAAACAGCAACGCAGAGGCGGCCATCAGAATGGCAAAGGCCGCCACCGTCGCTCGCGCCTGCGACAAAGTCCAGGCCAGTGCGTTGCGGTAGCCTTCGCGGAACCTCTCGAAACCGCGCTCGAACGCAGCTTGAATGCGCATGAAAACATTGCCAGGGGCACGGTGCCGGCCCACGGCGCGGTGGTGGGTTTCAGTTTCATAGGCGTGCACTGAGCGGCGCATCAGATGGTTGAACAGCACGGGCACCAGCGTGAAGGACAGCGCCAGGCTCGCGAGCAGCGCGCCGATCACCGACAGCGACAGGGGGGAAAACAGATACTTGGCGGTGCCTTGGAGCAGGAAAACCGGCACGAACACGATGCAAATGCACAGCGTGGACAGAAAGGTCGGCACCGCCACTTCGTTTGCGCCGGCCACGATCGACTGATGCAAGGGTTCGTTCATCGCGACGTGACGCTCGATGTTTTCG
>DATLVV010000021.1:0-3486 GCA_035577165.1 Steroidobacteraceae bacterium
CCTGGAACCGCTCGAATCCACCAGCATCCATCTCATTCAAAGCGGAATCACGCAGTTGGCGGCCATTTTCCCCGACCGTACCTTCGATCCCAGCGACGCGGATGAATATAACCGGTTGCAAATTCAGGAGTACGACCGGGTCCGTGACTTCATCATCCTGCATTACAAGGCGACCACCCGGGTCGATACACCTCTGTGGCAGTACTGCGGCAACATGGATATTCCCGACGCCCTGACTTATCGAATCAATCTGTTTCGCAGCAGCGGGCGGGTGGCTTTCGAGGATCACGAGCTGTTCGTGGAACCCAACTGGCTGTCGGTGTTCATCGGCCAGGGAATATGGCCGCGACGCTACGATCCGCTGGCGGATGTCGTGCCGATCGATTCGACGCGAAATCAGATGGCGCGCCTGAGGACCCTGACCCGTCAAACTGCCGAGGCCATGCCGAGCCACGCGGGATTCATTGCCGAACATTGTCAGGCGCCCCCCGACGGAGCCCGCCCTTATGCGGAGAAATAGAATGCGATGCTTGATGGCCGTTGCGTGGATGGCATCGACACTTCTGTCCCCGGCAATTGCGGCGCCGCTCGATGCGCATGCGTCCGGCGACGGGCCGGCCACTCGCGCGGTGTACGCGGATTCTGACGGGGTCATCCGGTGGCGCGATTCGAAGCAGGAAGTGGGGCTGTTCGGCGCCAACTACTGCGTCATGTCGGGGTCCGACTACCGCATGGCGGGCTTGGTCTCGGGCGATCGCAAGGCCATGATCGATGAAGACATGGCGCATTTCGCACGCATGGGCTGGACGGCGCTGCGGTTGTGCTCCTGGGGCGACTGGGAGAACAGCGACAAGGCCGGCAATCTCATCGTCAACGAGCACGTCGACCTCTTGGACTACTTGATCGCCAGCGCACGTGCCCGCGGCATTTACATTCTATTGACGCCCATCCACACCTACGATCCTGCATTTGCCGATCAGACCAACCAGCCGTCGCCGAATACCGGCTTCTCGCGATATTTCCAAAGGGAGGAGATGGGCACCAATCCCGCCTCGATCGCGGCGCAGGTCAACTACATCAAGCAATTGCTCAATCACGTCAACCGCTATACGGGCGCGGCGATCAAGGACGAGCCGGCCATTCTGTTCATCGAAATGATCAATGAACCGGTGCATCACCCTGAAGATGGCGCCGGCTCGGTGGCGTATATCAATGCGCTGGTCGGCGCGGTGCGCGATACCGGGTGCAAGAAATTGACCTTCTTCAATGTCTCGCAGGACTTTGCCATTGCCGGCGCAATCAAGAAATCCACGGTGGATGGCGTCAGCTTTGGCTGGTACCCGTCGGGACTGGTCGCAGGACACCAGCTCCGCGGAAATTTTCTTCAGGCCGTCGACGGCTATCCCGACATGCTGATTCCGGAACTCAAGGGCAAGCCGCGAATCGTCTATGAATTCGACCAGGCGGATCTCAACACGGGGTACCTGTATCCGGCGATGGCGCGCACCTATCGCGCAGTCGGCGCCCAGTTCGCAACCATGTTTGCCTACGACATGCTGCGCACGGCACCCTTTAATTTGGGCTGGCAGACGCACTACCTGAATCTTGTCCACACTCCGAGGAAGGCGGTGAGTGCAGTCATTGCCGCGGAAGCCATGAGGCGGCTGCCCAGATTCCGATCCTACGGCCCATATCCTCAAAATCTCGATTTCGGCGACTTTCGGGTCCGCTATGAAGGCGATCGGAGCGAGCTGAACGCCGACGATGCATTCATGAACGCCGGAGCGACCCTTTCGGTTCCCAGAAATCCGCGAGCCCTCGAGCGCATCGTCGGCTTCGAGTCTTCGGGAGTCGTCGACTACGAGGGCACCGGCGTGTACTTTCTCGACAAGGTGCGAAAGGGGGTTTGGCGTCTGGAGGTCTATCCCGACGAAGTATTGGTGCGGGATCCGTTTGAGCAGCCGCGCCCGGACAAGATCGTCTCCCGCCTTCTGTACCGCTCGTGGCCGATGGACCTTCGATTGCCCGATCTCGGTACCGAGTTCTACGCCATCCCCATCAAAGTTCCGTCGGACCCAGCCGCCGGCGGGCGCAAGGCGGCGCAGGGTCGGGTCTCAGTGGAGCCCGGAGTCTGGTTGCTGACGCGCGATGAGCGGGTGGACCGCGCGCGGCTGCCCGCACGGATCGGCCGTGTCGGCTTCGATGAGTATCATGTGAACGACCGCATCTCCTATCCCGACAACATCCGCTCCCTGGCACCCCGTGAGTTTGTCGCCGGCAAGCCGCTTGAAATCCGCGCTAGCGTCGCCGACGACGCTCTGCCGGATGAGGTGAAGTTGTGGGTTCGCCCGGCGGGCATGCGCAGCTTCGGCGCGGCAATTCCGATGCAGCGCTCACGGGGCAACGAGTATGCCGCCGTCCTGGCGCCGGAAGCTCTCGCGTCGGGCTTGTACGAATACGCGGTGAGCGCCAGGACCGGCGAGCGCGTCACGACCTTTCCCGACGGCGTGCCGCAGCAACCCGGCGAGTGGCCATTTCATCTGGACCGGGTGTGGTCTTTTCGAGTGTCTCCCCCGGGCTCGGCCGTGCGACTGCTCGATCCCAAAGAAGACTATGTGCGCCTGTCCTTCGTCAGACCCGGCGAACGGTATCGACTGCCGTTCTTTCAGATCGCGCCCGGAGAACAGGCGGATGAGGCTGCGCTCAGTGTATTCCTTCCGGATTTGGGGAAAGACACCCCGGAGCGCTATGCCGCCTCGCTTTTCATAGGCGATGCCGTCGCGGCCCGGAGCGGGGACGCGCCACGGGCGGATGCCGTCGAAGTCAAGTTGCGGGCCGTCGGCGGCAACCGCAAAACCATTCAAGTGCAGTTGATCGAGCGTGATGGCGCGGCGTGGAGCACGCCGGTGGTCGCGGGCGCAACCTGGGCCACCACCCGCGTGCCGCTACAAAAGCTGACCCTTTCCCGCAGCATTCACATTCCCAGTCCGTTCCCGGGCCTATGGAACTATTGGCGGGCCAGTCCTCCCGATCGCGGCGGCAGCGCCGATCACATTCATGTGCAAGACGTCGAAAGACTGCAACTCACGGTGTTTCCAAACGCCGGCGACCACACAGGCGACGACGCCAAAGGCGCCGCGGTTGAATCGATTGTCCTGACCTTCGCGAGCGAGAAGTGAGCGCCGGGCGAAATCAGCGGTAGTAGAAAAACGTATTGGCGGTCAAACGCCCGCTTCGCGGGTTGCCGTCGAATGCAAAAGCAGGCCCAATGTCGGCGCTGTGCAGATTGATGCTGCGATAGATGATGACCCGATTGAATGCAGCCGCGAAGGAAAGGGTGCGCTCAAACATGGGATCGTCGCCGCAGATGTATCTGGCGGGCGGCGGTCCCAGGTGGGCGAAATCCTCAGCAACGGCGTCGGCATAGCGGTCTTTGCGGGCCTCATCGATGAACTCGAAGCGTGTGCGCCGATGGCGGTAGAAGGA
>DATLVV010000022.1:0-9156 GCA_035577165.1 Steroidobacteraceae bacterium
CGCGCGCACGCGTGGCGGACTTCGTGCTTCTGGGTTTCGATCACAAATTGGGTCCACTGGAGCCCATTCTGTTCGACCGGGTGCGTGGCGCCCTGGACGGCGCGGCGGGCGGTCAATTCCTGCGCCGGCCGCGCACCCAACAGTTTGCCCTTCTTGCGGATCTGGATCGGCGCAGTTACGCGGGCACGCCTGCGAAGGGCTCGCCCGAGTCTGCGTGGCCCTTGTTCAAGACCGCGATCCTGGCAGGCTACTACACCAGCGAAATCGGCGCGAGCAAGGAACTGGTGTTTGACCCTGTGCCCGGCAGCCGCGAAAACTTCACGCTGACAGACGAGTTCCGTATGCCCTCCAATCTGACCATCGCGGCCTCGCTCTGATGAGCGACTTCGACGCCATAGTTTGCGGCTCTGGCATCACCGGCGGGTGGGCCGCCAAGGAACTCACCGAACGCGGATTGAAAGTGTTGATGGTCGAGCGCGGCCCGAATCTGGAGCACCGCAAGGATTACAAGACCGAGTTTACGCCGCCGTGGCAGCTGCCATATCGCGGCTTCGGCGACCCTCAAGAGATGGCGACGACCAAGCGCATCCAGCGCTCCGGCCGCGTTGACGAGTGGAACAAGGACATGTACGTCGACGATACCGTGGAGATCTACGAGTCGCCGCCGGAAAGCAATTTTCAATGGATTCGTGGCTATCATCTGGGCGGGCGCTCGCTCATGTGGGGCCGGCATAGCTACCGCATGGGCGAACACAACTTCGCCGCCAATGCCAAGGATGGGCACGGCACGGACTGGCCCGTGCGCTACGCCGACATCGCGCCATGGTACGACCATGTGGAGCGCTTCATCGGTGTCAACGGCTCCGCGGATGGCGTCGCGTCGCTTCCCGATGGCGAGTATCAGCCCTCGATGGGGTTCAACGCTGGTGAACAGCGGCTTGCCGATGTAATCAAGGAGCACTATGCCGACCGGCGGCTGATCCCGGGGCGCACGGCCAATCTGACCCAGCCGATCGGCGACCGCACCATCTGCCAGAACCGCGATCAATGCGCCCGTGGTTGCTCGTTCGGCGCCTACTTCAGCACGCAGAGTTCCACACTGCCGGCGGCGCAAGCCACGGGCCGCCTGACCGTACTCACCGACAGCATCGTCGAATCGATCGAATACAATGCCAAATCGCGGCGCGCCAGCGGCGTGCGGCTGGTGGACGCGCGCACCGGCGCGCACTCAGTACAGCGCGCGCGCATCGTGTTCCTGTGCACGGGCTCCATCAACACCGTCAGCCTGTTGCTGCGCTCGGTGGCAGAGCCCACCCCGGCGGGCCTGGGCAACTCCAGCGGAATGCTCGGCCGCTGCATCATGGACCATACCTTCGGCGGCCTGGCGTTCGCCTCGATTCCCGGACTCGACGATCAGATGTACCGCGGCCGCAAGCCCAATGGCATCGTGATCCCGCGCTTCGTCAACATGGACAAGCAACAGACGGACTTCCTGCGCGGCTATTCCTACCAAGGCATGGGCCTGCGCGAGAACTGGACGGCGGCTTCCCAAGGGCCAGGCATCGGCGCGGATTTCAAGCGCGGCCTGCGCCGGCCCGGCGCCTGGACGCTCGTGTTGGGAATCTCGGTCGAATGCCTGCCGCGCAAGGACAACGCCGTGAAAATCAATTTTGCGCGCCGCGACCGACACGGACTGCCCCTGACGCAAATCGACGTCCGCTGGAGCGACAACGAAACCAAGGCGGTGCAGCATGCGCGCCATGAGGCCGAGCAGATGCTCGGATTGCTGGGCGGCGCCGTGGACAAGAGCCACTACTTCATTGCGCCGCCAGGAACCTCCATTCACGAAATGGGAGGCGCCTGCATGGGCCATGACCCGAAAAACTCCGTCACCAACGCCTTCAACCAATTGCACGATGCGCCCAATGTGTTCGTCACCGATGGCGCGTTCATGAATTCCTGCGGCGATCGCAACCCTTCGTTGACCTACATGGCCTTCACGGTGCGTGCCGCCGATGCAGCCGTGTCGATGCTGAAACAAGGATCCCTTTAGCTGATCATTGCCCCGCGGGTTTTACTTCAGGCGAACGACCGCTTCAGCAGCGGCAGCAGCGACTGGGAGAAGTGCTCCATGAAGCGCGCCTGATCCGCGCCGGGAGCGTGAAATACCAGGTGATTGAAGCCCATGTCCACGTACGGCCGGATGCGCTCCAGCGCCTGCGCAGGATCGGTGGCCACGATCCAGCGCGAGGCGGCGCGCTCGATGGGCAGCGCGTCGGCAATTTTTTCCATGGCGAGCGGATCTTCCACATTCATTTTCTCCTCCGGCGACAGCGCAAGCGCGGCCCAGAATCGCGTGTCCTGCAGTGCGCGTTCAGCGTCCGGATCGAAGGAGAGCTTGATTTCGATCATACGGTCAATGGAATCCAGCGAACGTCCCGCCTTCTCGAGGCCGGCAGTCAAGTTGGGAAGCAGCGTCTCGGCGTACAGCTCCCACTTCTTGCCGCTGGTGCATATGAAGCCGTCGGCTTTTTCGCCTGCGAACTTCGCCATCACCGGACCGGCTCCCGCCACGTAAATCGGCACCTCGATCTCAGGTCGGTCATAGATGGTCGCCTCGACCGTCTTGTAATATTGGCCGGTATAGCTCAGGCGCTGCTCGCGCCACAGACGGCGGATCAAATCCACCGATTCCTTGAAGCGCGCCGTGCGTTCCTTCTGTTCCGGCCACGCCATGCCGGTGGGCGGAACTTCATTGAGGGATTCTCCCGTGCCGATGCCGAGCACAACGCGTCCCGGAAACAGGCTGCCCAGCGTGGCGAACGCGTGTGCCACCACGGAAGGGTGGTAGCGGAACGTCGGCGTCAGAACGCTGGTGCCCATCACGATGCGCGAAGTCCGGGCGCCCAGCGCGCCCAGCCACGACAACGAGAACGGTGCCTGGCCGCCGGTGTGGCGCCAGGGCTGGAAATGATCGCTGACCCACACGGAATCCAGACCCGCCTGTTCGGCGAGGCAGGCAAACTCCAGCAGTTGCCGCGATCCAAATTGTTCGGCGGAAGCCTTATATCCAAGCTTGATCATGATGGGGTGTCCTGCGACATGTCAGGGATGGGGGACATTGCCAGCCACGGCGCCGTGTTTCTTTCTGGCCAATACGGCAGCGATGGCGGCCAGCACCAGACACACGCTGCCGAGAATCGCGACCGAGGCGAGGAAACTGAGTTCGCCATGAGCGATCAGCGTCATCACCGGCGGACTGAGGAACTGTCCGAGGAAGAAGCACGCGGCCCACACACCCATGCCGCGGCCACGGTGCTCGTAATCGTATTTGCTCAGGGCCCAGGCGATTAGTGTCGGCAGGACGAATCCGCCGCCGAATTGTCCGATGGAATCAAACGCCAGCCCATACCAGTAATTGGGTGACAGTCCAACACCGACATAGGAGACGCCATAACAGGCGAAGGAAATCGCCAGCAGCCAGGCCACGGGCCGCGGCGGCAGGCTCTTGAATACGTAGCCGCCGACCACGGTGCCGGCGCTCGCCAGCGACACTATCAAGCCGATGCGCGTGGGCGAATCCACGCCGAGATCGGCGAAAATGCGGCCGTGCTGGACGGCCTGCAGAAAATAGATCACGGATACGAGCAGCGTCATCGCACCCACCAGTGCCGTGGCAGCCCAGGGAAAGTGCGAAGCGCCGCCCGGCGCAGCCTCCTCCTCGCGCTGGGCGGCCGGCTCGTACAAATACAGCACCGCCAGAGCCAAGACCAGCGCGCCCAGCAGATAAATCAGGAAGGGTCCCCGCCACGACCAAGAGCCCAGCATTCCACCCAGCACGATGTAGCTGGTGGCCATGATCGGCCCCACGGACATCTGCACTCCCAGCCATTGCCGCCGGTGCTCGCCGTCGAAGTAATCGCCCATCAGCGCATTGCCGACCGTCAATATCGCTGCCTCGGCGATGCCCACCACGACGCGGCTTGCGATAATGGAATAAAGGCTATCGAAGAACATCGGCAGCACACCGCACACCGAGAAGGCCACCAACGCCAACAGCAGTACCGGACGGCGGCCCCAACGATCGGCGATGGCACCGATTGGTGATGAAAACAGCGCAACGCATAGCGACGGCACCGTCAGAATCATGGGTACCAACAGTTCCTTGTTCGGCACCGCTTTGAAATGCCCGAAGAGCGCAGGCAACACGGGCACCAAGGCAGCGATGGCCATGGTGGGCAGCGTCCCCAGCGCAATCAGCGACAAGCCCTGTGCCCTGCCCGCCCTGGGGTCTAAGTATGCAGCACCATGGTGCGTCTGTTCTTGCATCATTCAATCGCCTCCTGGCGCGATACTGCCCTGACACCCTGGCGCGCATCCAGGCGGATGAATGCCACGCCGACGACGGCCAGCACGGCGCTCAACAAATATGGTGCGCCCGGGAACACCCAGCCGAAGCGGCCGGTGGAAAACGCACCGAAGATCCACGGCATGGCAATCGGCGTCAACACCGCGGCGACGCCGTTGATGCTGGAGATCAAGCCTTGCAGAGTACCCTGCATGTCGGATTGCACGCTCACTGACAGCATGCTCACCAACGCAGGACCCGCCATGAAACCCATGGTGGTCAACGGAATGCAGGTGAGCACGATCCACTGACTGCGGCCGAACGCGAATCCCAGGTAACCCAGCGCCAGCATGGCCAGACCCAACGACGCGGCCTTGCGCGTGCCGATATGGGCATCGATCCAGCGCAGCAATCCCGCCTGCATGAACACGGTCGCCATGCCATAGGCGGCCAGCGAATAGCCGACCTGGCGCGGAGTCCAGCCGTATTCCTGCATCGTGAAATAAGGCCAGGTGGCCGGCAATGCATTGGTGGCGATCCGCTGGAACAGTACCGCCGCAAGCAGCATCGCCACCCTGCTGGTGCGGCTCAGCGCTCTGGCGGCGCCGATGGGATTTGCGCGGCGCCACGAGAAGGAACGGCGCCCGTGCGGCGGCAGGGATTCGCGCAGCACCACCGCGCCGTAGGCCACCGTGGCCAGGCTCAGGAATGCGGCGACGAAGAACGGCGTGCGCGTTCCGTAGGCCGCGAGTATGCCGCCCAACGCCGGGCCCAGAATCAAGCCCAGCCCGAAGGCGGCGGCTATGGATCCGAAGTGCCGGGTGCGTTCCGCTTCCGGTGTCACGTCCGCAATGTACGCGCCGGCGGTGGCGGGCGTTGCGCCGAACAAGCCGGTGAGCAGTTGCGCGGCGAACACCCATGCCAGGCTCGGGGCGAATCCCATCAGTACATAGCTCAAACCGAAGGCGGTCAGCGATGCGAGCAGTACAGGACGGCGGCCAAAGTGATCGCTGACCGATCCCAGCACCGGGCCCGCCAGGAACTGCACCGCGGCGAAGGCGGCAGTCAGCCAGCCGCCATACACCGCGGCGCGCGCCAGTCCCTCGCCGCTGAGTTCCAGGATCAGCTTGGGCGTCACGGGAACGAGGATTCCCATGCCCATCGAATCCAGCGTCACCGTCAACAGGATGAATGCCAGCGCACGCCGGTCTGTGTGTAGCACCTTAGGCATGAGCAACCGGCGGGCGGCGGTGGGCGAGTCTCACGCTCAGGCTTTCGGCTTGCCCTTGGTCCACTCGATGCTCTTGATATCGGCGACGTCGAAGAACTCAACGCCCTTGGGCATCAGCGCCGAAACGTGCACGTGCTTTTCCTGCAGATCGAGCAGCAAGGCCACGTGAATATTGCCCATGGTCGGTGAGCGGACCAGCCAATGCACGAGGTACAGATCGGGGCGAATACGTCGCGCGAGGTAATGCAGGCTGCCGGGCGTGAACTTGGTGCCGGGAGGTGCATGCGGATCCTTGTGCGGCAGGAACGTCACCGTATCGGCATCAAACGTCAGTTCATATTCCTTGCCGGTCGTGTAGACATAAAAGAGCTTCAGTCCCGCCAATTCCTCAGTTTTGGGACCCCCGATATCGGCCGGCGGCGCGTCGACGACATTGTTTGGCACCATGTCCGCCCGCGCGATGGCGGACAGTCCTGCGGCGCTCATCACTGCGAACGACACCGTCATGATGACTCTTGCAAGCACGTATTTCATGGAAAACTCCTCGATATTGAAGGCACGATTGGCAGGACTTATTGGGCGTATCACGCGCCGAACGCGCGGCGGGTTTGCTCGATGGAATCCAAGCTGCCGCCGAGCGGCCGATACTCGAGTCCGATGGCCCCGCGATAGCCGCATTGCCGCAGCAGCTGCAACGAACCGCGCCAGTCGATCCCTCCGCTGCCCGGCTGATTGCGCCCCGGCAGATCGGCTGCCTGTACGTGGCCGATGAGATGCGCGCGTTGACCGATGGCCTGCGCCGCCGTTTCTCGCATGGCCGCCGAGTGGTACAGGTCGAACAACAGGCGCACGGCGGGGTGACCGACTTCCGCCACGACGTCCAGACCTTCCGCATTGCTGTCCAGAAACACGCCGGGGTGATCCACCAGCGTATTCACCGGCTCGAGCAGCAGCGTGAGTCCGCGCTCCTCCACGAGGGGTGCCACCCGCCTCAGATTGGACACCAGCGCGTCGAGCTGCTCGCGGCGGCTCGCTTGCGGAATATTCATGCCGGACGCGACCACGAGCGCCCGGGCGCCCACGCGACGGGCTGCGTCGGCCGATTCGCTCACCGCGGTGATCAGCGCCTCACCGCCCTCGAGCGTCACGAAGGAGCAGCGTGGTTCCACCAGAAAGCTGGTGATGATGAGTCCGCTGTCATCCGCCGCGCGTTTCAGGTCATCGAGCGGCTTGTTGCGCCACATGTGAAATTCGACGCCTGGCAGACCGGCGGCCGCCGCCGCGCGCACGCGATCGCAGATGTCGGCATGCTCCTCCTTGAAGATCCACTCGATGCAAGGCGACAGGAACCAGGATCCGTCGGCGGTTGGAGAGAGGGGTTGGTGCTGCGTCATTTGGACTCCGGTAAATAGGCTTTGGCTTTTTCCTTCAAGGGCACCGACACGGAGCCGGACGCGGCCCATTCGGTACCGCGGGTCAGCAGGCTGGATACACCGTCGAACTGCAGTGCCTCGGGTCCATGTCCCAGCGTGAATCCCAGCACCCGCCCCTTGCCGAACTGCGAGGTCCAGACCAGTGGGTGTTCCTTGCCCATGCCCGGCATCTTCTGCAGCTTCTCGGGGGAAAATGCCGAGGCCGGATACTTCGGTCCGGCGATCCTCTCATCGTAGGCCGCCGGATCGTCACGCCCGGCCACCAGCACATGAATCGTCGTTGCAGGATCCCAGCGCATGTTGGTGTACATGTCGTCCATGAAGGTCCACAGATATTCGCGCATCCCGGCTGTGATCGGATGGGTGCGATCCATCACGTGCACCAGGAAAGCGTCAGCCGGATTGCGGCGACTGGCGCTCGGCTCGGTGCGCAGCGTCCCTCCCGCCAGCCGCTCGAATTCAGGCCAGCTCGGCGCACCCATGATGAAGGATGCGTGGTACACGACAATGCCATGTCCCGCGCGCACGTACTCGAACAGGGCAGTCTCGGCAGGCTCTCCCCAACGCTGCTCCGTCGGATCGCCGTAAAGCCAGCGCCCCAAATAGTTGAGCAGCACGACATCATAGGGTTCCAGCGTCTTGGCGCTGGCGCCGCGGAATTCCTCGGTCACATGCACTTCGAAGCGCCCCGAGTCTTCCAGCATCCGCCGGATGGCATTGGTGGTACCACGCCAATCATGTTCGAAGCTGTTGTGTCCGGTAATGATCAGGGCCTGCAAGCGGCCATTGGCCGGTGGCAGCGGCACTGGGATGGGCTGCACGGTTTGAGGCGGCACATAAGGCGCGGCTACCTGCGGCTCCGCGGCCTGTGCGGCGGCGAAACCAAGCGAGGCCAGCGCCAGCACGCGCGCCGAACGCCGCACCGCCAGGCATGCGCCGGCGCCCGACAAGATCCGATTGAAGTGCTGCAACATCGCCAATCGCCCCCCTTGGACGCGCCGGAACGCGAATTTCGCATACCGGTTTTCTAGAATTCATATTCTAGTTTCAAGCATACGTTCGCGCGCAGGAACGGTCAACACCAAATCGGCACCTCATAGATTGCAATGAGTGTGCGCAAGGGCCACAATCGCCTGCGGTACACGGCCGACCCATCGCAGGAAGGACGGCACGGCCCGCCAAAAGTGCTGCATTGGTCTAGAATTTATATTCTATTATTGATACACGCTGGGGATTGCATGCAATCGGATCTCACACCGTCACGGCGCGGCGGAGCCTGGCAGGCCGTTGGCCTGATATTGGCCGTCCAGATACCCATTACTCCCATCATGTCGCTGGCGCCCAACCTGCCGTTGTTGTTCCGCCACTTCGAATCCGTGCCGCACCGCGAACTGCTCGTTCCACTGATCATGACCATTCCGTCCATCGGGATCGTGCTGCTCGGGCCGTTGTTCGGTGCCTTGGCCGACCGCTGGGGACGGCGGCGCCTGCTGCTGGGGGCTCTGGCACTATTCGGCACGGCCGGTTTATTACCCATGTTCCTGGAGAACATCTACGCCATTCTTCTGGCGCAGTGTGCCGTCGGCGCGGGGTCCGCAGCCATCATGACCACGGCGAATGCCTTGCTGGGCGATCTGTTCGTGCCGGCGGATCGCAACAAGTGGCTGGGAATCCAGAGCATCATCGGCCCGTTTATGTCGGCGGCCGTTGCCATCGGCGCCGGCATCCTGGGGACCATCAGCTGGCACGGTCCCTTTGCCACCAATGCGACCGCATTGATCGCCTTTACGTGGATCCTGTTGACGACATGGGAGCCCGCTCGCGTCATCACAGCTGCAGCGCCGGGCAACGACGCTGTCCCGGCTGCCGCGCCCGCATTTCCCTGGCGCCACATCTTGCCGGTGATCGCCGTGACGCTGGTTACCGGCCTCATCTTCTACACTCCGACGGTGCACATGGGAATCATGTATGACCAGCTGGGAGCTCACTCACCGGCATTGATCGGTCTGCTGACGACTATCGCAACCGTCGGTTCTCTTGTCGGCGGCTATCACTTCCGGCGTCAGAAGCATTCGATCGCCGGCAACCTTGCGCTGCTGTACCTGTGCTTCGGCGTCGGTCTTGTCGGCATGGGCCTGTCCGGC
>DATLVV010000023.1:0-2101 GCA_035577165.1 Steroidobacteraceae bacterium
CATTGGCCTTCGAAGCGCTGACTTTCGCCGGCCAGACCATTTCGCTCAGCATGGGCCTGGGCTTCGCGACGCTGGTGGACCCGCAGCGCGGCGCGCAGACCACGGTGATCGGCCAGATGTTCATGATCATGGGCATCCTCACGTACCTCGCGATCAATGGCCATCTGATGCTGCTCGGCGTGCTCGCGGAGAGCTTTCAATCCCTCCCGGTCGGTGCCGCGCACATCGACAGGAATTTCCTGTTGTCCGTGGTGCTGTGGGGAGCGCGGATCTTCGAGTCCGGCTTGCTGATTGCCCTGCCGGCGGTCATCGCACTGGTCATCGTCAACCTGGCGCTCGGCGTCGTCACACGCGCGGCGCCGCAGCTCAATTTGTTCGGAATCGGCTTCACCGTCACCCTGCTGTGCGGATTCTTCGTGCTCATCGTCGGTCTCGACGGCGTCATGGCCGGCATCTCGAGTCTGATCGGAAGCGCGCTCAACGCGGCCGCAGACCTCGTGCACGCGCCGGCCGCCGGAGCGCACTGATGGCCGCTGAAGCCGAAACAGGCGGCGAACGCACCGAAGAGCCATCACAAAAACGCCTGCAAGATGCGCGGGATCGCGGGCAACTTCCGCGCTCCCGCGAACTCACCAATTTCGCCACCATGATCGGCGGCAGCGCAACGCTGCTCGCCATCGGCGGTGTGTTGTCAGCCCGCCTGTCGCAGATGATGCGCCGCGGTCTCGCCATCGATCCGCAGCAGTTGCGCGATCCGGACGGTATGTTCGGCTCCCTGAGCGAGGCCTGCATGAGCGCGCTGACCGTTCTGTTGCCGGTATTCGGCGCGCTGATCGCCCTGGTGGTGCTGGCCGCACTGGCGCTCGGGGGCTGGAATTTCAGCATGCAGGCCATGGCGCCGGATTTTTCGCGCTTGAGCCCGCTCGCCGGGATGAAGCGGCTGTTCGGCTTGCGCGGCGCCTCCGAACTCGGCAAGGCTCTTTTGAAATGCGCGGTGGTCGGCGGAGTTTGCGCGGCCATCGTATCGTCGGTCTTCGGCGACGTGCTGGCGCTCGCGCACATGGAGCCGCGCACCGCGATCGGCCGCGGCGCCGGCCTCGTGAGCTGGGCATTCGTCTGGCTGTGCGCCTCGCTCGCCTTGATCGCCATGGTCGACGTTCCCCTGCAATTGTTTCAGTTCAAGCGCGCGCTGCGCATGACGCGGCAGGAATTGCGGGACGAGGCCAAGGAATCCGACGGACGCCCGGAAACGAAGCAGCGCATCCGGCAGATGCAGCAGACGCTGGCGCGGCGGCGCATGATGCACAAGGTGCCCACGGCCGACGTGGTGATCGTCAACCCGACGCACTTCGCCGTGGCACTCAAGTACGATCCGAAGAAGATGCGCGCGCCGCGGGTGCTGGCGAAGGGCGTCGATCTGGTCGCACAGAACATCCGCCGCATCGCGGCGGAACATCGCGTACCGGTGTTCGAGTCGCCGAAACTGGCGCGCGCCCTGTACCGGTCGACTGATCTGAACAAGGAGATCCCCGCCGGTCTGTACGTGGCGGTGGCGCAGGTACTGTCGTACATCTTCAGGGTGCGCACCTTGAATCCGACGGTTGCGGCCAGGGTGGCGCGCCCGGACCCGCAGGTTAGCGACGAGTACGAGGCCGTATGAACGCGCGCGCCACGGTAGCCACATTCGGCGAATTCGCGCGCAACGGCCTGGGGGTCCCGCTGCTGGTCATGGTGGTGCTCGCCATGATGGTGCTGCCGCTGCCGGCGTTCTTGCTGGACGTGTTCTTCACCTTCAATATTTCCCTGTCGATCATGATATTGCTGGCCGTGATCTATGTGCGGCGGGCATTGGAATTCGCGACTTTTCCGACGGTGCTGCTCGGGGCCACGCTGCTGCGCCTGGGATTGAACGTCGCCTCGACGCGCATCGTGCTGATCAACGGTCATACCGGATCGCATGCCGCGGGCCACGTGATTGCCGCATTCGGCCAGTTCGTGGTCGGCGGCAACTATGCGGTGGGGATGGTGGTGTTCACGGTGCTCGTGATCATCAATTTCGTCGTGATCACCAAGGGTGCGGGGCGCATCTCGGAGGTCAGCG